>JAVROZ010000616.1:0-4331 GCA_032162485.1 Mycobacterium sp. | reverse complement strand
AAACGGGAAGTCATTGGGCCTGGACATCGACGGCCGGGTCGCCGACGCCGAGGGCATCCCGTACGACGACAACACGTTCGACCTGGTGGTCGGGCATGCCGTGCTGCATCACATTCCCGACGTCGAGCTTTCCTTGCGTGAGGTGATCCGGGTTCTGAAGCCGGGCGGCCGGTTCGTGTTCGCCGGTGAGCCGACCACCGTCGGCAACGGCTACGCCCGCGCGTTGGCGGACCTGACTTGGAATGTCACCATCCGCGCGGTGAAGGCGCCGGGACTGGGCAGTTGGCGCCGTCCGCAGGACGAGATCGATGAGAACTCGCGCGCGGCGGCCCTCGAGTGGATTGTCGACCTGCACACCTTCGAACCGAGTGACCTGGAGCGGATGGCCACGAACGCCGGCGCGGTAGACGTCGCAACCGCCAGCGAGGAGTTCACCGCCGCGATGTTCGGCTGGCCCGTGCGTACGTTCGAGTCGACGGTGCCGCCGGGGAAGCTCGGCTGGAACTGGGCGAAGTTCGCGTTCGGCGGATGGAAGACGCTGAGCTGGGTGGACGCCAACATCTGGCGGCACATCGCCCCGAAGGGCTGGTTTTACAACGTGATGGTCACCGGGGTCAAGCCCTCCTGAGCAGTAACGGGCTGCGCTTCAACTCCGACGACGTCGAATACCTTCAGTCGGAATCGGGTGCCGCGGCACTCGCGGCGGTTGCCGAATTGGAGTTGAGCGACGCTAGCCGCATCGCCGACACCACCGCCGTGCGCGCCTGGTTCGGCGACCGGGCGCCGGTGTTGATGGAAACCACGCTGCTGCGCCGCAAGGCGCGGGAGAAATTGGCCGAGCTGGGGCCGAATTTCGATGTCTCCGCGTGGCTGTTCACCGACGAGGCGCTGCAGCAGGCCACGGCGGCGCCCGTCGCTCTACATCGCGCCGACCGGCTCGCCGGCCGAGTCGTGCATGACGTGACCTGTTCGATCGGCACCGAACTGGCCGCCCTCAGCGGCTCGGCGGCTCGGGCGATAGGCAGTGATACCGACTTCGTCAGGCTGGCGATGGCACGCCACAACCTCGGTGCTGCGAAACGGCCGGTCGATCTGTGCCGCGCCGACGCCCTGCATCCGGTGACGCACGACGCGGCCGTCGTCGTCGACCCGGCGCGGCGCAGCAGCGGGCGCCGACGTTTCAGCCCGGCCGACTACCAGCCGGCGCTGGGCGCGTTGCTGGACTGCTACCGCGGCCGGGACATCGCCGTGAAGTGTTCTCCTGGAATAGATTTCGATGAGGTCAGCCAACTCGGATTCGACGGCGAGATCGAAGTGACGTCCTACCGCGGCTCGGTCCGGGAGGCATGCCTGTGGTCGGCCGGCTTGGCGCAGCCGGGCGTACGCCGTCGCGCGAGTGTGCTCGATCGGGGCGAGCAAATCACCGACACCGACCCGGATGACTGCGCGGTGCGGCCCGCCGGCCGCTGGATCGTCGATCCCGACGGCGCTGTCGTGCGGGCCGGGTTAGTCCGCCACTACGGCGCCCGGCACGGGCTGTGGCAACTCGACCCCGACATCGCCTACCTGTCCGGAGATCGGCTGCCACCGGGAGTGCGTGGCTTCGAGGTGCTCGCGCAACTGGCCTTCGATGAGCGGCGGTTGCGGCAGACCCTGTCCGGGCTGGACTGCGGGGCGTTGGAAATTCTCATCCGCGGCGTGCGGGTGGACCCCGACGTTTTGCGCCGGAAACTGCGATTACGCGGCAGCACAGCGCTGGCCGTAATCATCGCCCGCATCGGTCCGGGTGCCGGGAGTCAAGGCCTGGCATATGTTTGCCGTCCCTCCCGGTAACGCCAGGTACGCTGACGGCGATTACCTCATGAGGGCGCCAAAGCCTTCTGGGTGTGTGGGGACTTGTTGAAGGACAAGACGACGATGCGTTATCTGATAGCGGCCGCTGGACTGGCGGTTGCGACCCTCGCGGGTTGGCCGGCTAATGCCGCACCGGCGTCGTGTGCCGGCTTGGGCGGCACCGTAGAGGCCGCCCAGATCTGCCACATCCATCAATCCGGTGCCATGTACACGCTGGACATGACGTTTCCCATCGATTACCCGGACCAGCAGGTGCTGACCGACTACATCACGCAGAACCGCGACGGGTTCGTCAACGTCGCGCAAGGCTCCGGACGGCGCGATCAGCCCTATCAGATGGATGCCACCAACGAACAGCACAGCGCCGGCCAGCCGCCACACAACACCCGCAGCGTGGCGCTGAAGTTCTTTCAGGATCTCGGCGGCGCGCACCCATCCACCTGGTACAAGGCTTTCAACTACAACTTGAGCACCAAGGCGCCCATTACTTTTGACACGCTGTTCGCGCCGAACACCACACCGCTGGACGCCATCTTCCCCATCGTCCAGCGCGAGCTGGAACACCAGAGCGGGCTGGGCGTGGCCATCTCGTCGGGCGCGGGTCACGACCCGTCCAACTACCAGAACTTCGCCATCACCGACGACCAGCTGATCTTCTACTTCGCCCAGGGCGAGTTGCTGCCGTCCTTCGCCGGCGCCACCCAGGTCCAGGTGCCGCGCAGCGCCATCCCGCCGCTGGCGATCTAGGCGGCAGCTACTCCGGCTCGAAGCTGTAGATCTGGCCGTCGCTGGTGCCGACCACCACCCGCCGATCCTTGCCCACCGAAATGCCGACGGGAGATCCGGTGGCCGCCGGAAGCGGATAGCTGTTGAGCGTATGGCCGTTGCCGGGATCGACGATCAGCAAGGACATACCGGGGGACTTATCAGGACCATTTTCTTGCGGTGGACCGGCAACCACGCTGTAGCCGACGCCGCTGCCGGCCAGGGACGACGTCGTCAGCGGGCTGACGTCATCGCGTCGCCAGGCCGCCTCGGCGTGATCACCGGCATCCCGGAACGCCGTCAGCCGGGTATCGGGGCCGCCACCGGACACGATCAGTCCCTGCGGGCTGACCGCGGGTGGTGTTTGTACCGAAAAACCAAGCGGCACAGACCATTTGACCTTTCCATCAGCCGCGTGCAGCGCCCACAGCCGTTGGTCGCGGCCGTTGACGTAGACCGTGGATCCGTCGGCCGACAACACCGGGCTGCCAATTGCACCGGCGCCGACCGCGTCGCTTGTCCACTCGCGGGCCAGCTGCCCCGCGTGGTACCTCAGCCCGACCAACCCCGCGGCCGAGGCCCCTGGCTGCCACACGCTGAGCACAACTGTCCCGCCGGCTTCCGAGAATGCGGGGGCGGCCGCGACCGGGCAGGCCGGACGCGCCGGCACGCAGTCGGCCAGCCCGCGTGTCGCATCGGCGGGATCGACGCCCTCCACCAGATCAAGCGCCGTGCCGACCACCGCGCCGCGATGGGTGTCGAAAACCAAGACCTGACCCAGATGCGTACTCACCAGCAGGTGGCCGTCGCCCAGGAATCGCGGGGTGGTCGGCATGCCGATCACCGGTTCCCGCCAGCGCGTCCACTGCGTCGGTGGGAAGGAGATGATCGCACCCGGCTGCCCGATGTAGAGGTTGTCGAAGCCGTCGAACAACGGGCCGCCGAAGCCGCCGCCCGCCACCAGTCGGGTGCACCAGCGTTGCCGACCGTTGTTGATCTCCCATTCCATGAATGAACAGCCGGCCGGCGTCTGGGCATTCACCGCGAGGTAACCGCGTGCGCCGAGTGCCGGTCCGGCCCCCAGGCTTCCTTTGGCCGAACGCGACCACCGCAGCGTGAGTTTGGTGGCTCCTGCAGTCGGGGTGTAGCTGCTGTTGGCGGCGTCACCGTACTGAGCGGGCCAGCCGAGCGCGGGCGCCGAATTCACCCAGGAGTCCGTGTTGCCGCAACCGCCGATGCCGACCGTGAGCACAGCCGCCGAAATGGCCGCCAGGAGACGTCGCGCGAACACATTATCCTTTCGCGGCCTGGAGCAACCGGCCGCAGCAGCAGCGATCGAGTACAGGTGAGGGTAACCCGTGGTCGCTCGCGTAGGTCTGATTGCCCGACTCCTCAGCCCGCCGTTCCGGCGCGCATCGTCGTCGGGCTAGGCTTTCGGGCCATGACGAGCATGTGGGGTGCTCCGCTCCATCGCCGGTGGCGCGGAAGGCGACTCAGGGATCCGCGCCAGGCCAACTTCCTTACTCTGGCGTCGCTCAGATGGGTATTGCGCAACCGCGCATACACGCCGTGGTACCTCGTGCGTTATTGGCGGCTGCTGAAGTTCAAGCTGCAAAATCCGCACATCATCACCCGCGGCATGGTGTTCCTTGGCAAGAATGTCGAGATTCACTGCACACCCGAACTCGCTCAGCTCGAGATCGGCCGCTGGG
>JAVROZ010000615.1:0-6676 GCA_032162485.1 Mycobacterium sp. | reverse complement strand
GCCCGCAAGCGCGCTGGACCGCGAAGACGCCGGCTATCACAAGGCGCTCAAGAATCGCCAAATCCAAATGATCGCCCTCGGGGGTGCCATCGGGACCGGGCTGTTTCTCGGCGCCGGCGGCCGCCTTGCCTCGGCAGGCCCGGGATTGTTCATCGTCTACGGGATCTGCGGCGTCTTCGTCTTCCTGATCCTGCGTGCGCTCGGTGAGCTCGTGCTGTACCGGCCGTCGTCGGGATCCTTCGTGTCCTACGCGCGCGAATTCTTCGGCGAGAAGGTGGCTTACGCCGCCGGCTGGATGTATTTCCTGAACTGGGCGATGACCGGGATCGTCGATACCACCGCGATCGCGCAATACTGCCGCTACTGGAACATATTTCAGGTCATCCCGCAGTGGGTGCTGGCGCTGATCGCGCTGCTCGTGGTGCTTTCCATGAATCTGATCTCGGTCAAGCTCTTCGGTGAACTGGAGTTCTGGGCCGCGTTGGTCAAGGTGCTGGCGTTGGTCTTGTTCCTGATCGTCGGCACGATCTTCCTGGCGGGGCGATTCAAAGTCGACGGACACGACACCGGCCCGTCGCTGTGGAGCGGCCATGGCGGACTGTTGCCGACGGGCGTGCTGTCCCTGGTGCTGGTCACCTCGGGGGTGGTGTTCGCCTATGCCGCCATCGAACTGGTCGGCATCGCGGCCGGGGAAACCGCGGAACCGGAGAAGATCATGCCGCGCGCGATCAACTCCGTGGTGTTTCGGATCGCCGTCTTCTATATCGGGTCGACAATTCTGCTGGGGCTGCTGCTGCCCTACACGGCCTATAAGGACGGCGTGAGCCCGTTCGTCACATTCTTCGACAAGCTCGGTATTTCCTGGGGCGACGATTTGATGAACCTGGTGGTGCTGACCGCCGCGCTATCGAGCCTGAACGCCGGCCTGTATTCCACGGGCCGGATCCTGCGGTCGATGGCGATGGCCGGCAGCGGCCCCAAATTCACCGCCGCGATGTCGAAGAACGGCGTGCCCTTTGGCGGGATTCTGCTGACCGCCGGGATCGGTCTGTTCGGCATCGGACTCAACGCGTTCACCCCGAGACACGCGTTCGAAATCGTCCTGCACATCGCCGCTACCGGCGTCATCGTGGCGTGGGCGACGATCGTGGCCTGTCAGCTGCGGTTCCACCACCTGACGCGCTCCGGTCAGCTGGAGCGCCCGACGTTCCGGATGCCGCTGTCGCCGTATACCGGCTGGGTCACGTTCGCTTTCCTGGTGGGCGTGCTGATCTTGATGATGTTCGACGAGGTCTACGGCCGCTGGATGATTGCTGCCATGGCGGTCGGCATTCCGGCGCTCATCGGCGGCTGGTTCGTGGTCCGCAACCGGGTGCGGGAGACCGCCGCTCAAGCCGCTGAACCCGAAGAGGCCGACGAGGCAGCGCCCGCTGAGTAACGCTTTGTCATCGGCGCCGTTCCAAAAGCGCGTCACAGCAATGACTTGCGCCTTTTCGTGCTTAATCTGACTTCCTGATATCTCAGATTCCGGGGAGAAGCGCGTGCGGTTGATGCCATTGGCACGGTGGGGCATGTTGGCCACGGTCGTGCTCGTTGCCGGTTGCAGCAGCACCGTCGACGGTAAACCGATCGCCGCTCCGGGGGCAGGACCGACCGAGCCGACATTCCCGACCTCCCGGCCGACGGCGGCGCCACCGTCCCCCTCGTCGCCAACTCCGGCACCGCCCCCGACGACACCCACCAGCCCCACCCCCGGTGCGACAGCACTCAAGCCCGACCAAAACGGCTACGTCTTCATCGAAACTAAGTCAGGCCTGACGCGCTGCCAGATCAACAAGGACAGCGTCGGCTGCGAGGCACCGTTCACCAACTCGCCCATGCAGGAGGGCGAGCACGCCAACGGCGTCCACATCACCTCAACCGGCAACGTGCAGTGGATCCTGGGCAACCTCGGCAACATCCCCACCGTGACCATCGACTACCGGACTTACGACGCGCAGGGTTGGACCATCGTCGCCAACAAGGACGGCACCCGCTTCCAGAACAACGGCACCGGCCACGGGATGTTTGTCAGCATCGACAAGGTGAACACCTTCTGAGGTATCCAGTACCGAGCTGACTCGGCCGCGCGACCTATACGATCAGACCCGTGGCACGCTACGGCCCACCGGACGACTTCAACAACCAGCCCACCGAGTACGGCGGCTACGGCGGACATCCGCCGCAAGGCCCGCCACCCGGTGGGCCTCCTCAAGGCCCGCCACCTCAGGGCCCGCCTCCAGGTGGCCCGTACGGTCCGCCTCCTCAGGGCCCGCCGCCGGGATACCAGCATCAACCGACCGTGGAAGGCCCGCCCGGTCCGCCGCCGCAGTACCCACCCACCGTGGAACACGGCCCGCCTTTGCAGCATCAGCCCACCGTGGAATACGGCTCGCCCATGCATCAGCCGACGGCGGAAGGGCCGCCACCTGAGCAATTCGCGCCCCTCGACGCGGGCGATCCCGACGCCGACCCGCGGCCGTGGTACCGCAAGCCCGTGACGCTCATCGTCTGGGCGGTACTTGTCCTGATCCTGCTCGCCCTGATTGCCTACGGCGTGTCCGAATTGATCGGTGGCGATAAGAGCACCGGCCCCGCCCCGAGCACCACGTCGACGTCTACCACCACCACAACGGCGCCGACCTCCACTACCTCCACGGAGCCGACCTCCACCACGGAGTCCACCACCACGGAGCCCTCCACTACCGCGGCGCCGCCGGCCAACCCGCCCAGGAGCCAGCCACCCGCCCCGCAGCCGACGAAGCAACCGCCCCATCGGCCAACCCTGCCTCCGCTGCCGTCGACCATCACGATTCCCGGCGGCCCAACAATCACGGTGCCGCACCTGCCCTGACCCAGGTCACCGATCGGCAACGGGCCCGCGTGGCGGCGATTCGCCGATAGCCGCAGCAACTAGCATCGGCGCCCGTGACAAGGTACGACCCGCCTGACTACGGCGCCAACGATCCGACTGTCTATGGCAATTACGGCCACGGACCGGGCGGGGGCGGGCACGGGCAGGAGCCACCGCCCCAGGCCACTCCCGGCTGGCGGAAACCCCTTGCGTTGGTCGGATGGGGCGTATTGATCGCAGTTCTTATCGGGCTGATCGTCTACGGCATCATCCTGCTCTCCCGAGGCCGTCCCAGTCCGGCTTCAGTCATCACGACGACCACCACCACGCCGACGACCACCACCACGCCTTCGACCTCCACCACGACTTCGGCGACGACGACCACCACCACCACCACGACAATCACGACGACAACCACCACCACCACGATGGCCCCGACGACGACCGGCACGACGACGGACACCGCGACCAGCATTCCGACCACGACGCGGGCCAATTCCCCAGGGCCTGGTGTGCTTCCCAGGCTGCCGTCGCAGATAACGTTGCCGCAGATGCCCACCGTCATCAATTTGCCGCCGGGTCTGTGACCCGGCGCCGTCGCGCCCGCGGCGGCTAGGGTGGGAACGGCCGACCGCCAGCAAAATAATGGACACAGGGGTGTGGATATGAGCGAGTCGCTCGGGTTGTCGATCGGGGTGTCTAACCTGGTCGCGGCGCGCTCGGGTGGTGTCCCGGTTGCCCGCACACCCGTGTTGACGTTGTTCGAGGACCGGCCGACCGAAGTCGGTCTGCCCGAAGAAAACCCGAACCTGACCGAACCTGGGCTGGTGTTGCGTGGATTCATCGAGCGGGTCGGTGACCCCGCGCCGCTAGTCGCCGCCGACGGGACCAAGTACCTGGGCCAGGCGTTAACCATCGAAGCCCTGGAGGCGATGGCGCGCACCGTCGGGTACGGGTCACCGATCACCGTCGCCGTCCCCGCCTACTGGTCGGACAATCAGGTTGCCGCGTTGCGTCAGGAGTTGTTCGCTCAGCCCGACTTGGCCGCCAACGGTCCGCCGACGTTGATTTCGGACGCCACGGCCGCGTTGACGGCGCTGAATGCCCGACCGGGGTTCCCGCGGGCCGGGGTCGTCGCGTTGTGCGACTTCGGCGCCAGCGGTACCAGCCTCACCCTGGCCGACGCCGGATCCGATTTCCAGCAGATCGGCAGTACGGTTCGTTTCAGCGAATTCTCTGGCGACGACATCGATCAGCTGATCCTGAACCATCTGTTGACCACCTCTCCCAGTGCCGACAGCAGCGACGTTTCAGCCACCGCGACATCGATGGGGTCGGTGACGCGGATGCTCCGGGGCTGCCGCGCGGCCAAGGAGCAACTGTCAGCGGCGACGGTGGCCACCGTTGCGACCGGCGCCACCGGAGGTGAGCTGCGGTTATCCCGCAATGAGTTCGAACAACTCATCTCTGCGCCACTGGACCGGTTCATCTCGGCCATTGGAGAAGTACTGCAACGCAACGGGATTGGCCGACTGGCCGCGGTAGCGGCGGTCGGTGGCGGCGCCGCCATCCCGCTGATCCCTACCCGGCTGTCGGAACGTCTGCAAGTGCCGCCAATCACCACGGCCCAACCCCTGTTCGGTGCCGCTATCGGTGCGGCGACGCTCGGTGCGGTGCAATCTTCGGCGGCGGCGGCTGCTACCGGCTTAGCTCCCGCCGTCGACGTACCGACAGGCATCGCCGGAGCCGTCGGTCCCGCGACCGTGGCAGCCCCGACAGTGGCGGTGCCCACCGAGGCGTTTCCCGGAGATGCCCGGCAGACCACCGATGGCGCGCTGGCCTGGTCCGACAGCGACACCGGCGAGGAACCGGTCCCCTACACCGGCCCAGCCGACTACACCGGCCCGGTCGAGCCGCCGCCACCCGCTGTGGCAGCGCCCGTCGCGCAGCAGGACCCGTATCCCGCCGAACAGGATGTGCCCCTGTGGTACCGGCGGCCGGCGATTCTCTTGAGCCTGGCCGGTGCGGCTGCCGCCATACTCGTCGCTGTGGTGCTGGCGCTGACCCTGCACCCGACCAACACCAAACCGATCACCACCACGTCGCAACCGCCGCCCATCACCACCACAGTGATCGGACCGGACAACAGTCCTACCGAAACGGTAATCACCCCGGCGCCCGTCACCGTGACCACGCAGCCGCCGTCCAGCACCACCACAGACCAACCCACGACCACCACGTCGACGACATCAGCCACTTCGACGACGACCACCACCACTCAGCCGACCACCACGACCACCCAGCCGACCACGACGCAGCCGACTACGACCAACCCGCCGACCACCACCCAGCAGCCACCGACCACCACGCAGAAGCCGCCGACCACAACCGCGGCGCCAGCCCCACCCACCACGGCTGCGCCCGGGGGCTAGCGGCGATCACGGTGTCGTCCGTGTGGCGGGCCGGTATCCGTGCGTCGGAATCGAGTGTGCGGCTAAGGCTTCGCGTGTGCAGCCACGGCGAAGATCTGGCGATCTTTCCGCCCTGAGCGCGCGCGGAACGCCGTGGTTACACACTCGTTGCGCGAAACACTAGTCCCTCAGCGACGGGGCGAGAATTCGGCCAGAATCGCTTCAGCGCTACGAACTGCTGCACGACACGCCCGAGTGGTGAACGGGTCGTTGAGCGGATGCTCGGCGCGCCGGCGCCAACTTTGCGCCGCAGCGAATGCCGCACGCGGGATCATCTGCGGGTCGGCCCTGCTGGCCACCGGGTCCAAACTCAGTCTGCTGGCCGCGTTGGTTCCCGAGCCGCCGACGATGCGGCGCAACGCCGAGATTTCTTCTTCCTTCAAAGTCGTTGTGCGCGAGGACAATAGACTAAGCAATCGAAGTTCCTCGAAGGCGTGGGTGTCGGCCAACAGCGGATCGATGTCGGCGATGACGTATGGCGTAGCCAGGACCGGGTGTGCTTCGACGAACCGGCGCAACGACACCAACGCGGTGTGCGCCTTGAGCATGTCGGAGCGCTGCGCAAACTGTTGATCGATGACGTCGCGCAACGCCACCAAGCCGCTGCGCTCGAGAAGTTCAGTGGCCAGGCTCGTCGCATCGGCGACACCGGCGGCCAACACAGCGATCGAAATCCGGATGCCGAACATGCCGAAACGTTCCAACAGTTGCGCGCGGATAGGCGCGTCCACCGGCAACGGGCTGTCGGGCCGCACAAACCGGTCGACGCTCAGCAGAGCTTTGTTGAGTTCGGCGGGGTCGGAGCCGGCCAGCTGCTTCAGCGCCACGAACTCGCCCTGTCGCAAGGTGCGCGCAGTCATGGCGAGCAGTCCCGAAACCGGAACCACCGCCTGACAAATGCCCGTCTGATTCATCTCGCTGGTGAACCGTTTCGCTACATCGTTGGCCGACAGCATCGCGTCGATGCGGCCCGCTCCGATTTCATCTGCCCGTGACGCCACCCCGATGATGCCCAGCGCTCCCGCCGACCCACCCACCAACCCACCGATCGGTCTGAGCAGCGCGATGTCAGCCGCATTGAGGGTGCGCAGCAGGAAAACGACCGCATCCACGCGCGGCACCCCGTCGGCGGGCACCAGCAGTCGCAGCGTGCGCTCGGAGGCCTCGCGGGTAAGCGAAGATGTCCCCGGCGTGTCGATGATGGTGGTGTGGACCAATTCCTGGGCTGGCCACTCAACGTCCAGGTCCACCAAATCAGCGGGGTTGAGCCGGCGTAAGTCGAAGCTCAATCCGTCCCGGTGCGTGATGGGCA
>JAVROZ010000614.1:0-9098 GCA_032162485.1 Mycobacterium sp. | reverse complement strand
CGCTGCGGCTGCGGCCGCGGATCGGGTCGGGGTCGCGGTTCCAGCTTGGTCGCGGTGTGCAGCTGGCTGACCGTGGCGACCCCGGCCAGCTCCGCATACTGTTCGTCGGATCCCTTGCCCGCGCGTTTGGCGATGACTCCGACCTGATCCAGCGACAGCCGGCCCTCCCGCATCCCTTCAGCACACCGGGGAAACTCCTCGAGCCGATGAGCGACGGTGGCGATCGTGTGGGCGTTACCCAATGACGAACCGGTCTTCCAGGCCACCAACGCCGCCACCGATCGCGCGCCCGTGGCCCCCCACAACCCGTCGTGGTCCACCTCGGCGATGATCTGGACAATGCGCCCATCAATCGCGTTGCGCTGACCACTCAACTCCGCCAACTCCTCGAACAATTCGTCAAGACGCTCCGCGGGGCTCACCACCGCGGCGCCAGACGATGCGATCGAAGACATGCCCCCATCATCTCAGGCAGGTACGACATTGATGATGGAAGAGCGTTTCCGTGTGGGTCGTGACTCTGGGTATGACTGACGTTCTGCTGGTCCCGCGCCGTTGTGCGACTTAAAGATTCAAGGCACCAGCTCGATCGATCCAGTGCGATGCGTCAGACTGTCGCCATGGGCATGTTCAAGGGTTCCGATGGTGACAACGACGCAGACGGGCGCCTCGCAGCTCTGGAGAAGCGCATCGAGCTGTTGGAGCGGGCGGTGCGCGGCTACGGGATTCCAGTTCCTGTCGCGTACGAAGGTGAGCCCGGCGAGGACGTGGTGAGTTCCGCAGTGCGACAGCTTCTGTTGCAGGGAAACAAGATGGGGGCCATCAAAGCGCTTGTCCAAGAGACCGGAATGGGTCTGCAGGCGGCCAAGGACATCATCGATCGGCTGTAGCTGTCGTTCCGCGTGCAGACCACTCCGCCGTCAGCGGAAGCGGACGTTCAAGGTCGCCAGGCCGAAGATCTTCCGGCCATCGGACTTCGCGGTGACGATGATGACACCGCTGCGGGCCTCCGGGTCCAGCGACTTGATCTTGCCACTGAATTCGATGTCGGCGCCGTCGGCCAATGACACGACCGCGGGCGCCGATAGCCGCACCGCGAAGCGGGTGACCGCACCGGGGTCGCCAGTCCATGCGGAGGCGAATCCGGCACCCAATCCCATGGTGAGCATTCCGTGGGCGATCACATCGGGCAGTCCGGCGAGCCTGGCGAGGTTCTCATCCCAATGAATCGGGTTGGCATCGCCGGCCACGCCGGCATAGTTCACCAGGTCGCCACGGGACAGCCGGGCGTGGTGCACGGGTAGCTCGTCGCCGACCTGCACGTCATCGAAAGACGGTGTGCCGGGGGTGCGGGTCGTGCACCCCTCGGCGATCCGAATCTCGTCCTGGGGGCGCACCGTCTTCTGGTAGCCGGATTCGGATTCGCCAGTACCGAGCATGGCGAAGTCGTGCAACATCGCGCGATGCACGGCGGCTTTGACGGTCGGATCGAGGTCCTCGGCTGACAAGCCGACGACGGTGGTGTGCAGGGTGTGCACCCGCTCGCCGGCCGTGTCGGTGAAGGTGTTGGTCACCGTGATCATGTCCCGACCGGCGACCCTGCGCAGCGACGTGAATTCGACGTCGATGTGCAGCTCGTCGCCGGCGACGATCGGGCGGTGTTGCTCGAAGACCTCTTCGGTCTGCAGGTAGCTGTCATAACCGACGATCACCGATTCGAACATGCGGCGATTGCAGGTCATGCCCGGTACCGACGTGAACGTCAGCGGCGCCACCAGGCCCGAATACCCCAGCTCAGCGGCCGCAGCGACATCCCAGTGCGCGGGGTGATAGTCCTGCACTGCGCGTGCGTACTCGCGTACCTTCTCGCGGCCGACTTGATAGGTGTCGTCCATCTGGTAGTAATGGCCGACCCGAGATTCGATCAGCGACGCTTCTGTTGTTGCGGTCATAACTTGCCCAACTTTTCTATCGGCCTGTCTGCCGAGGCCGATCAAAGCAGACTAGCGCGCGTACTCAGGGCAGCACGCGCGCTCACCCGAGGTGTCGCGTCAGCCGTCGTGCCCGACACCGCGATCTGGCGCGCTCATGTCTCCCGTCGCGGGCGTGCCGTCGGCGAGTCCGTAGCGCAGGTAGACGGTGCCGGTGGGGCTGGCCACCGGCGGTTCGAGGAGTGTGACATTCGTGGGCACGACGCCGTCGTCGAACACCCTCTTCCCGACGCCGAGCATGATCGGGTGGACCCATAGGTCCAGACGGTCGAAGAGCTTCTCCCGCAGGAGGGTCTGCACGAGGTTCAGGCTCCCCACGACCTTCACGTGCTGGTGCCGGTCGCGGATCTCGCGCACCGCCCGAGCCAGGTCTGGGCCGAGATGTGTAGATCCGGCCCACGAGAGGTCGGGTTTGCCCCGCGAGGCCACGTACTTCGGGACGCTGTTGAAGAGCGTGGCGATTTCCCCGTCCTCCCCGTCTGGTCCGCCGTCCTGATGCGGCCAGTAGGCGGCGAAGATGTCATAAGTCCGCCGGCCCAGCAGTAGCGCGTCTGTGCCCTCATAAGCGGCACCTACCTGCGCCCCGCTCACCTCATCCAGCAGGGGCGCCTGCCAACCGCCGAATCCGAACCCCACCGGATCTTCGTCGGGGCCGCCGGGTGCCTGCCCGACGAGATCGAGGGTGGTAAACAGCTCGATGTGGATCAGGCCCATGATTTCTCCCAACAAGGGTCGGCGATCTGGTCGGAAGGTCAGACCTGTGAGTGCCGACAAACTCATCGCTGTGACAGCGCCCGACCCGTTTTAACGGGTATAAGAGCTATCAGGCCGCTTCACCACAGACGCCAAGAGGAGCTCACCAATGCAGTCCGTCAAGGGGACCAACGTCCTAGTCACCGGCGCCGCCATGGGCCTTGGCAAGCTGTTCGCGACCCAGGCGGTGAAGGAGGGCGCTGCGGCAGTGGTTCTCTGGGACGCCAATGAGGCCGCGCTGAAGGAGACCGTTACCGATTTAGAAGCAGAGTTGGAATCGGCCGGGTGCACGATCCATTACGAGACCGTCGACGTGACCTCGCAAGCCGGTGTGGCCGAGGCCGCCGAGCGGGTCCGTGCCGACGTCGGCACCATTCACGTGCTGTTCAACAACGCTGGCATCGTGCGTGGCAACGGCTACTTCTGGGAGAACGAGCCGCGCGACTTCACGCTCACCATCGAAGTCAATTCCATCGGCCCCATGCTGGTGACTCGGGAGTTCCTGCCGGCGATGATCGAGTCCGGCAAGCAGTGTCGGGTGGTCAACATCGCATCGTCGGCCGGACTCAACGCCATCCCCCGCATGGCCGCATACTCCGCTTCGAAGTGGGCGGCGATCGGCTTTTCCGATTCGGTGCGCTTAGAGCTTGAACAGGCCGGCCATGAACAGGTGAAGGTCACCACCGTCTGTCCTACCTACATCAACACCGGCATGTTCGACGGCGCCAAGGGGATCCTGTTTACTCCGATGCTCGAGCAGGAGGACGTTGTCGAGCGGACGTGGGCGGCGATGCTGGACGGCGACCCGTTCGTCGTCATGCCATGGACATCGAAGATGAACAAGGTGCTCACCGCCGTGCTGCCGATCCGGCTGCGCGATGCATATCTGCGGCGCGTCGGCGTCTACAACTCCATGGACGAGTTTTCCGGGCATTGAGTCCGGCTTACGGCCGTCCGGGGGTCATGACCCAGCGAATGCTCTCGACAAGCACCCGGCCGGTCATGCGCGTGACGGTCGCCTCCAGCAACGGCGCGTAGGGCAGCAGCAGAGGTAGCCGCGCCCACCTGGGCAGCATCGCGACCGCCGTGGCCGAAAGCAGGCCGTAGACAGGTCTGGCTGGTAGCGCCAGCGGGGGAGTCAGCAGCAGGAACCGGGCGGCGTCGCGGGCGGCAGACGTTCCGCGCAGTTCGGGGCGGTAGGCCCGAATGCGGTCGTGCACGTCCGTTTCCGTCCGGGGAGGCTCTGGCACGCCGAGTGCTGGTGCCACCAAGGCCATGTCGGCCACAGACCCGTCCCGCCCGGCTTGATCGAACGGGGCCGCACCGTACATCTGATAGGCGAGCAGGAAGCTGTCCACTTCGGCGATGTGAACCCACTCCAGGAGGTGCGGATCCGACGCCTGATACGGCCGTCCGTCCGGCGCGACGCCGTGCACGTAGGTGTGGATGCGCCGTACCTGGTCGACGGCGCGCTGGGCATCGGCAGCACAACCAAAAGTGGTCTCCGCCAGGAAGGTGCTGGTTCGCTGCAGCCGTCCCCACGGGTCGCCTCGATAGTCGGAGTGCTCGGCGACGCCGGCCATGGCCAGCGGGTGCAGTGACTGCAATAGCAACGCCCGCAGTCCGCCGACGAACATCGAGGCATCGGCGTGAACTCGCCGGATGGGACGGTCATCATCGAACCACCGGGCTCCCGGTGCCCGGTGGATGCGCTCTCGGTTGGCCGGTCCCTGCGGCCCGGCCACCATCGCGAACAGCTTGGTTTCCAGGTCGCGCCGAACCGCGCTGACCGCCTTCGAGACAGGCTTTGAAACAGGCACAGTCATGGTCACATCTCCACGTTACGAGCGCTGCCCAGGACGATGTCGACGGCCGCTGCGATGATGTCGTCGTCGGGCAGGGTCCCGAACATCAGCGACGGGCACGCGACGACACCGGTCAGCATGGAGACGGCGGCGTCCAGTTCCGCGCCCGAGAACACCTCGCCGAGCATGGCGTACATCTGGTGCTGGCCATCGGTGTTGACCTTGTCCCGCACCAGTCGCATCTGCTCATCGGAAGCCCATTGCGCCATGCTGGCAAGCACGCGGTCGAGCCGCAGGTCAAGGATTCCTCTGCGGAACACCTTGAGTTCCGCAATGACATCCGCGCGCAGGTCGCCGGTGCGCTGGTGGTGTGGCATCTCGCCGAGCGCCTCGATCGCCATGGTGATCAGGTCGATGCGCGCCGGCCAGTGCGTGTACAGGGTCGTCTTGGAGTATCTGGCGATCTCCGCGACGCGCGCATGTGTGACCGCCTCGGACCCTTCTCGGGTGAGAACTTCCAGGGCGGCACGTGCGACGTCGGCGCGGGTACGCGCCACCCGCGCGTCTTCGACGCTGTCGGACGCCTTGTTAGCCGGTGCGGGCGTCATGTCTGCCGCGTCACGTGAATGCAACGCCTCTCTTTGGTGGAGCTCCCGCAAGAAATATCTCTGAACGGCTGGTGAACGGGGTCGTACCAGCACTGGAGACTATTTCACCAGCGGCCGATTCGTCCGGAATTCTACTGGGCGTCGCGCCGCCCTCCGTGCGGCGAGGGCGTCGGTCTGGGTGGCCGCAGAAGTAGAAGTCCGCCTCCTATTAATGAACTGTACTCCCAGTAATACCCAGTAAGTTCTATAATGAACGTTTAGAACAGTAGTGGACGGGGAATTCAGCAGTATCGCTAGTCGCAACAAAGCTCCCTACAACCAGAAGGAAACCCATGTCAGCTGTCCTCTTCGGATCCATCAGCACGTTGGCCGACACCTCGGAAATGCAGCGACGGGCTTTCAATGAAGCCTTTGCGGCCTGCGGGCTCGACTGGCACTGGTCGCGCGACGACTACACCGCGATGCTGGATTCAAACGGCGGTTCCGAACGCATCCGCGACTACGCCGCCGCTCGCGATGAGGATGTCGACGCCGCGGCCGTGCACGCGCTGAAATCAGAGATCTTTCAGAGACTGCTCAGCGAATCGAACGTCTCACCGCGCCCGGGCGTCGTCGACGTTGTCACCGAGGCTAAGAAGAACCACTACAAAGTCGGTTTTGTGACTACCACGTCGCAGGGCAACATCGACGCCCTGCTGTCGGCACTGCAACCGCACATCAGCGCCGAGATGTTCGACCTTATCGTCGACCGGGAAGCCGTGTCGGCCGCGAAGCCAAATGCAGCGGCGTACGTATTCGCCCTCGAACAACTCGGTGAGCGTGCCGACAGCGTCGTGGCTATCGAGGACAACGTGGGCGGCGTCGCCGCAGCGGTGACAGCTGGCATCCATTGCGTCGCGTTTCCCAACGAGAACACCGATAAGGGCGAGTTCACGGCCGCGATCCGGATCGTCGAATCTCTCGATGCGGGAACGATCTTCGGCCTCGTCAAGTCCTGACTCCGTCCCCGACCGAATCCCGCACCCCAGGAGTAGCACCGTGAGCAATCTTCAAGCGCGAGTAACGGCGAGCCGCAATGCTTTCCACGTCGAAGGCTACGAAAGGATCGAATACGACCTGGTCTATGTCGACGGTGTCTTTGCGCTCGCCAACACCGACCTCGCCAACTGCTACCGTGCCTACGGTCGCGCGTTGATGGTGGTCGACGACAACGTCTATCAGATCTACGGCGAGACGATTCGGTCCTATTTCGACCACCACCGGGTCGCGCTCACCGTGATCCCGGTGCAGATCCGGGAGACGGCGAAGTCCCTGGAGACCTTCGAACAGATTGTGAATCAGTTCAACGCTTTCGGGCTGGTGCGCACCGAACCGGTTCTGGTCATGGGCGGAGGGCTCACCACCGACGTGGCCGGATTCGCCTGCGCCAGTTACCGACGTAACACTCCGTACATCCGAATCCCAACCACGTTGATCGGTCTCATCGACGCAAGCGTGTCCATCAAGGTGGCGGTGAACCACGGCAAGCATAAAAACCGGCTAGGCGCCTACCACGCTTCGCAGAAGGTTTTTCTCGACTTCTCCTTCCTCAAGACGCTGCCTGAGGACCAGGTGCGTAACGGAATGGCTGAGCTGATCAAGATTGCGGTGGTCGGGAACGTCGAGATCTTCGAGTTGCTGGAACGGCACGGTGCCGAGCTGTTGCGTACTCGATTCGGCCACCTCGAGGGCACGCGCCGACTGCGTGCGGTAGGCGACCGTCTCACCTATCAAGCGATCGCCACCATGCTCGACCTGGAAGTGCCCAACCTGCACGAAATCGACCTGGATCGGGTGATCGCATTCGGGCACACGTGGAGTCCGACACTGGAGCTTGCACCGCCCACGCCGTTTTTCCATGGTCACGCCATCAACATCGACATGGCGCTATCGACCACACTCGCCGAGCAGCGCGGGTATCTCTCGGTCACCGACCGGGACCGCGTGCTGGGGGTGATGAGCGCACTGGGCCTGTCCTTGGACAGCGAGCATTTGACGCCGCAACTGCTCGAGGAAGCCACGGCATCCATCCTCAGAACGCGCGACGGCCTGCTTCGCGCCGCGATACCTGACCCGATCGGTCAATGCCGGTTTCTGAACGACGTCACCACCGACGAGCTGGCAGATACGTTGTTGCTGCACAAGAAGATCTGTCTCGAGTTTCCCCGCGGAGGAGACGGCATAGACGTGTTTGCGGTTCCACAGCAATGACGGCCAGTTTGCGCAGCGACGTCAAAGGCAACATGAGCGGTGTTCGGGTGCACCGGATCACGGATGCCAATGTCGGTCGCACTTTGGCCACTCTTGTCGTTCTGTTCGTGACGCTTCCCGTTGACCTTGCGCTGGTTATGGTCGCGTTACTGGGGCGCAGGCGACATCCCCGCAGCCACCCCATCGCCCGTGCTCGCCGGACCATCTTGCTCAGTGGCGGCAAAATGACCAAGGCGCTGCAGTTGGCCAGGTCGTTCCACTTGGCCGGCCACCGGGTGATCCTCGTTGAATCCGCGAAGTACCGGTTCACTGGGCACAGGTTCTCTCGCGCGGTGGATGCGTTTTACAGCGTGCCGGAACCGACCGCGCCGGGCTATGGCCGGGCATTGCTCAATATCGTCCGGTACGAAAACGTCGACGTATTCGTGCCGGTATCCAGTCCCGCGGGAAGCGTGCCTGATGCCCGGATGCGAACGTGCCTCGGTGGCGTCTGCGAGGTTGTCCACGTTGATGCCCAGACGATAAAGCTGCTCGACGACAAAGCCGAATTTGCCGCGACTGCAAGGTCGTTAGGGCTTCGTGTGCCCGATTCCCACCGGATCACCAATGCCCGCCAGGTCGCGGACTTCGTATTCCCGGATGGGCGCAGTTATATCCTGAAACGGATCGCCTACGACCCGGTCGGACGGATGGATCTGACTCGCCTGTCGAGTGAGACTCCCCAGCGCAATGCGGAATTCGCCCGCACTCTCTCGATTTCCGAGGACGATCCGTGGGTATTGCAGGAGTTCATCGCAGGACGGGAGTACTGCACGCACGGCACCGCCCGGGGCGGGAAACTGCAGGTCTACGGATGCTGTGAGTCCTCGGCGTCCCAGCTCAACTATTCCAACGTCGACAAACCCGACATCCGGGCCTGGGTCGAGAACTTCGTCGCACGCCTCGGTCTTACCGGACAGGTGTCCTTCGACTTCATCGAAGCCCAGGACGGCCATTTGTATGCCATCGAATGCAATCCGCGGACCCACTCGGCGATCACCATGTTCCACGACCACCCCGACATCGCCGCCGCGTACCTCGACGACGGGCACCCGCTCGTCACGCCTAACACCAGCGCCCGGCCCACCTACTGGATTTATCACGAGCTCTGGCGCCTGCTCACACAGCCGGGACTGCGCCGCGACAGGCTGGCAACCATCGTTCGCGGCAAGGACGCGATCTTCAGCTGGTGGGATCCCATGCCGTACTTGATGGTTCACCATCTGCAGATTCCGGCATTGCTGTGGGCTAGTGTCCGCGACCGGAAGGGTTGGAGCCGAATAGATTTCAACATCGGTAAACTCGTCGAGGCCGGGGGCGATTGAATGGCCAGCCCGTCTCGCCTGTCGGTCCTGCATCTTGTGGGGTCGGCCGTTGACGATTTCCACGCTGACCTGTCGCGTCTGTATGCGCGCGCGTGCCTGGACGCACTCGCCGACACGCATCGCTACGACGTCCAGGTGGCGTATGTGTCGCCCGATGGTTTGTGGCGCTTCGCGGAAGAACTCAGTGCCGACGCACTGAGATCGGCAACGCCGCTGCCGATCTCGGAGGCGATCGTACACTTGCGCTCTCTGCGCGTGGATGTGGTTGTACCGCAGATGTTCTGCATCCTCGGAATGACCTCCTACCGTCGGCTGTTGGGTGCCCTC
>JAVROZ010000613.1:0-3328 GCA_032162485.1 Mycobacterium sp. | reverse complement strand
CCGAGCGCCAGCTTGCGAATAAACCGTCCTCGAAACCGGTTCGAGTGACGCGCTTCAGAAAGACCGCGGGAATGATCTGGTCGGTGTCGACATTGGACCGCCGCAGCGGCACGCCGATACCGGTGTGGGTGTCGAAGGCTTCCATCCTCGTCCTCGTTCCTTCTTTCAATTTCAGCGTGAATTCAAGTCGGTTAGTTGAAATCCGCGGGGGCGGACAACTTGCCGCGTACCGCGGTGGCCGCAGCAACCGCCGGGGACACCAGGTGCGTGCGACCACCCTTGCCCTGCCGCCCTTCGAAATTGCGGTTGGACGTCGCGGCACACCGCTCCCCCGGCGCAAGCTGATCGGGGTTCATTCCCAGGCACATCGAGCAACCCGCCTGCCGCCATTCAGCGCCGGCGGCGGTGAAGATCTCGCCTAGGCCTTCGGCTTCGGCCTGTGCGCGCACCCGCATCGAGCCCGGAACCACCAGCATTCGCACGCTCGGGGCCACCGTGCGACCGCGCAAGATGTCGGCCACCACGCGCAGATCTTCGATACGACCGTTGGTGCACGACCCGACGAACACCGTGTCCACGGCGATATCACGCATCGCCATTCCGGGCCGAAGGTCCATGTAGGCCAACGCTTTCTCCGCAGCCTGACGCTCGGCGTCATCGGTCATGAGCTCGGGATCAGGCACGGCGGCCGACAACGGCACGCCCTGACCTGGGTTGGTTCCCCAGGTGACGAACGGGCTCAACGAGGCTGCGTCGAGGTGCACCTCGGTATCGAATTCGGCGCCCGGGTCGGTATGCAGTTGCTGCCAGTAGGCGAGTGCGGAGTCCCAGTCGGCACCCGCCGGCGCATGCGGACGCCCGCGCAGGAACTCGTACGTGGTTTCGTCCGGAGCCACCATGCCGGCGCGGGCGCCGGCTTCGATGCTCATGTTGCAGATCGTCATTCGGCCTTCCATGGAAAGCGATTCGATGGCGCTGCCGCGGTATTCGATGACATAACCTTGCCCGCCGCCGGTTCCGATCTTGGCGATCAAGGCAAGGATGACGTCTTTGGCCGTCACACCCTCGGGCAACTCACCGTCGACGTTGACCGCCATCGTCTTGAACGGGCGCAGCGGCAGCGACTGGGTGGCGAGCACGTGTTCGACCTCAGAGGTGCCGATTCCCATGGCGATCGCGCCGAATGCTCCGTGGGTAGAAGTGTGGCTGTCGCCACAGACAATTGTCATTCCCGGCTGAGTTAGCCCCAACTGCGGTCCGACGACATGCACGATGCCCTGCTCGATATTGCCCATCGGATACAGCCGGACACCGAATTCCGCGCAGTTGCGCCGCAACGTCTCCACCTGGGTGCGTGATACCGGGTCCGCGATCGGCTTGTCGATGTCCACGGTGGGCACGTTGTGATCCTCAGTGGCGATCGTCAGGTCCGGTCGCCGCACCGGGCGTCCGGCCAGGCGCAAGCCGTCGAAGGCCTGCGGACTGGTGACCTCATGCACCAGGTGAAGGTCGATGTAGATCAAGTCAGGAGCGGTTCCCTCACCCGAGACCACAACGTGGTCCTCCCAGACCTTCTCGGCCAAGGTCCGCGGCCGGGCGGGGTCATGCGTCTGCGATGCCATCTCGAAATACCTCGATTCGCTCATTAGCGACTCGCGGATCAATCAGGGCTGTGCTCTCAGTATGCGAGACGCTAGTATCTCCTTGTGAGACAGCATAGCGGTATCGGCGTCCTCGACAAAGCCGTAGGCATCCTGCACGTAATCGCGGAATCCCCATGTGGGCTGGCCGAACTGTGTGATCGGACCGGTCTGCCAAGGGCCACGACCTATCGGCTGGCAGCGGCCCTGGAGGTGCATCGGCTGCTGGGACGCGATGAGGACGGCCGCTGGGAACTCGGTCCCGCGGTCACCGAACTGGCGGCGCACGTGAATGATCCTCTGTTGGCCGCGAGCGCGGCGGTGTTGCCCCAGTTGCGTGAGTCGACCGGCGAAAGCGTGCAGTTGTACCGCCGCGAGGGCACGTCGAGGGTGTGTGTAGCCGCGCTTGAACCGACTGCGGGCCTTCGCGATACGGTCCCGGTCGGGGCGCGGCTGCCGATGACGGCGGGATCGGGGGCCAAGGTTTTGCTGGCTCACAGTGATGCCGCCACCCAGGCGGCGGTGCTTCCTACCGCGATGTTCACCGACCGAGTGCTGGCCGAGGTACGCAAACGCGGGTGGGCACAAAGCGTCGCCGAGCGCGAACCGGGCGTAGCGAGCGTTTCGGCCCCGGTGCGCGACGGTCGCGGCGTTGTGGTCGCGGCGATCTCGGTTTCCGGACCGGTCGACCGGATACGCCGACGACCCGGGGCACGTTGGGCGGCTGACCTATTGGCGGCGGCCGACGCCCTCACGCGTCGGCTCTGAGCGGCGAGTGCGCGTTGGACTCAAGCCGTCCGTGCGGACTCGAATTTCGCACCTGACAGACTGACGCGATGGGAACCAATCAGCGCGCGAGCATCGTCATGTCCGAAGCTGAAATCGTCGACTTCGTCAACAACAGTCGCACCGGGACGCTGGCCACCATCGGACTGAGCGGGCAGCCGCACCTGACGGCGATGTGGTACGCCGTGGTGGACGGCGAAATCTGGCTGGAGACCAAAGCCAAATCGCAGAAGGCGGTCAACCTCAAACGCGATCCGCGGGTCAGCTTCCTACTCGAAGACGGCGACACCTACGACACGCTGCGCGGGGTGTCCTTCGAGGGCGTTGCCGAGATCATCGACGAGCCCGAGGCCCTGCATCGGGTAGGCGTCAGTGTGTGGGAGCGCTACACCGGCCCTTACAGCGACGACGTGAAACCCCTTGTCGACCAGATGATGAACAAGCGGGTCGGCGTCCGTATCGTCAGCCGCCGCACCCGTTCGTGGGATCACCGCAAGCTCGGAATGCCGCACATGCCGGTGGGTGGAACGACCGCGCCGGCCGCACAGGGCGCGGGCCAGCCTGGCTGACCTTGAGAAATTTGTAGCCCCGATGGGATTCGAACCCACGCTACCGCCGTGAGAGGGCGGCGTCCTAGGCCGCTAGACGACGGGGCCGGGACCGATCCGAGCTGCCAGCATAACGCAACGCGGAAAGCCCACCTAATCACTCGGCATCTGCTTGGCGCCGGTGGGACTTTGCTGGGGTACCAGGACTCGAACCTAGAATGGCGGTACCAGAAACCGCTGTGTTGCCAATTACACCATACCCCATTGGCTACCTATAACCGCTGATCAGAGCCCATTCTACAGATCATCGTCCGCGTCTTGAGGCCGCTGCCACCAGCCGTTGTAAGCCGCTGT
>JAVROZ010000612.1:0-8379 GCA_032162485.1 Mycobacterium sp. | reverse complement strand
GGCGGGCCAGGAGATGACGGCGCAGGACTGGGACAACGACTTCGGCAAGAGCATCGCGGTCTTCCTCAACGGCAAGGTCCTGCCCGAGCCTAACCGTCGCGGCGAACGCATCGTCGACGACTCATTCCTGCTGTGCTTCAACGCTCACGACCAGGAGGTCACCTTCACCATGCCTCCCGGCGACTACGCCCGGCAGTGGACGGTAGAACTGGACACCACCAGCCCGACCGGCACGGCCGAGCGGGTCGTTGACCCGGGCGACAAAGTCGCGTTATCCGGACGTTCCATCGTCATACTACGTAAGACTCTGTAGCGCATGGTATTTCCGATCTCCGCAACCTACCGGTTGCAGTTGCGCGGCGCGTCGAGTGGTTTCGCGTTCACCCTCGCCGACGCCGAAAACCTGCTGGACTACCTCGACGACCTCGGGGTGTCGCATCTGTACCTGTCCCCCATCCTGACCGCCGTCAGTGGGTCCTCCCACGGGTATGACGTCACCGACCCGGCGACTGTGTCACCGGACCTCGGCGGCGCCGAGGGTCTGGCCCGGTTGGCCGAGGCGGCCCGGGCGCGCGGGATGGGGTTGGTGGTCGACGTCGTGCCCAATCACGTCGGGATCGACAAGCCCGAGCAGAACGCCTGGTGGTGGGATGTGCTGCGGCACGGCCGCGACTCGCAATACTCCACCTTCTTTGATATCGACTGGTCGCTTGACGAGTCCGGCCGAATCGTGTTGCCACTGTTGGGTTCCGACGACGATGCCGCTGACCTGACTGTCGACGACGACCTGCTGCGCCTGGGCGACCTGGCGTTGCCGATCGCCCCCGGCACCGGCGAGGGCACCGGCCCCGAGGTTCACGACCGCCAGCACTACCGCCTGGTGGGCTGGCGCAGCGGCGTGGTCGGTTATCGCCGCTTTTTCTCGATCACCTCGCTGGCCGGACTGCGCCAAGAGGATCGTTCGGTCTTCGATGCCAGCCACGCCGAAGTGGCCCGCTGGGTCAGCGAAGGAATCGTCGACGGAGTGCGGATCGACCACCCCGACGGAATGTCCGATCCCGCAGGCTATTTGGTATGGCTGCGCGAGGTTCTCGGTCCGGAGGCCTGGATCGTGATCGAAAAGATCCTGGCTGTCGACGAAGCCCTGGAGCCGACGTTGCCGGTCGCCGGCACCACGGGCTACGACGCATTGCGGGAAGTGGGTGGCCTCTTTGTCGACCCCAGTGGCGCGCCGGCACTGACCGCGCTCGTCGAATCCGCGGGCGTGCGCTACAGCGCGATGACGGAAATGTTGACCGAATTGAAGATTCGCGCCGCAACCGACACGTTGGCCAGCGAGCTGGCTCGGCTGCGTCGCAACATCGCGGCGGCCGCGAAGGCCGATGATCCGCTGCTTCCCGATGCGGTGGCGGCGCTGCTGACCCACATCCACGTCTATCGGTGCGACTACCGTGGTCTGGCCGCGACCCTGCCCACGGCGTTGGCCAAAACTCAGGCGGCACAACCGGAGTTGGGGCCGGCGCTGCAGATTCTGGCCGCCGCGCTGGCGGTCGGGGGCGAGCCCGCCACCCGGTTGCAGCAGCTGTGCGGCGCGGTTACCGCCAAAGCGGTGGAAGACTGTCTGTTCTACCGAGACGCCCGCCTGGTGTCACTCAACGAAGTCGGTGGCGAGCCGCAGCGCTTCGGCGTCGGTGCAGCCGAGTTTCATCAAAGCGCCGCCGACCGCGCCCGGTTGTGGCCACAGGCGATGACGACGCTGACCACCCACGACACCAAACGCGGTGAAGACGTGCGGGCCCGGATCGGTGTGCTGTCGCAGGTGCCGTCGCTGTGGACAGAGTTCGTCGCCCGCTGGGAGGTCCACGCTCCCTCCCCCGACGCAGCAACCGGACAGTTTCTGTGGCAGAACATCTTCGGCGTCTGGCCGGTGAGCGGCGAGGTCAGCGCATCGCTGCGAGACCGATTGCACGGCTACGCGGAAAAGGCGATCCGGGAAGCGGCCTGGCACACGTCGTGGAACGATCCGAACACCGAATTCGAGGACGGCGTGCACCGCTGGCTGGACACCGTGTTGGACGGACCGGTCGCCGGCCAGTTGACTGAACTCGTCGGCCAACTCAACCCACACGCCGCAAGCGATGCATTGGGCCAGAAACTACTGGCGCTCACCGTGCCCGGTATCCCCGACGTGTACCAGGGCACGGAGCTGTGGGACGACAGCCTCGTCGACCCGGACAACCGCCGCGAAGTCGACTACACCACTCGCAGAGCCGCACTTAAAGAGTTGCAGCATCCCAAGATTCGGGTAGTGACCACTGCGCTTCGGCTGCGCCGATCGCGTCCGGACTGCTTCCTGCACGGCGATTACGTTCCGGTGCTCGCCGCGGGCCAGGCCAGCGATCATGTGGTGGCGTTCCGCCGTGGTCCCGACATACTGGTCGCGGTCACGCGTTGGACAGTGCGGCTCAGCGAGTCCGGCTGGGGTGACACGGTGCTGCCCTTACCCGATGGCTCGTGGACCGACCGGCTCACCGGAGCCATGTCGAGCGGACCGACCTCAGCCGCCCAATTGTTCGCCGATCTGCCCGTTGTGCTGCTGGAGCGCGATAGTGGCTGACTTCAGGGTGTGGGCGCCGCGACCCGAGCGGGTGCGACTTGACGTTGACGGCGCGGTGCACGACATGACCCGATCTGATGACGGCTGGTGGCACGCGGAGGTGAACGCGCCGCCGGACGCCCGGTACGGCTTCCTGCTCGACGATGACCCCACCGTGCTGCCTGATCCTCGATCGGCGCGCCAGCCCGACGGGGTGCACGAGCGCTCGCAGCTTTGGGATGCATCTGGGGCCGCCTGGACCGACGGCGACTGGCTTGGCCGGTCCGTGGAAGGCGCGGTGATCTACGAGTTGCATGTCGGTACGTTCACCCCGGCCGGCACATTCGACTCGGCCGTCGAAAAGCTGGACTATCTGGTCGATCTCGGGATCGACTTCGTCGAGCTGATGCCGGTCAACTCCTTTGCCGGCACGCATGGCTGGGGCTACGACGGGGTGCTGTGGTACAGCGTGCACGAACCCTATGGCGGCCCCGACGGCCTGGTCAGGTTGATCGACGCCTGCCACGCCCGCGGGTTGGGGGTGTTGATCGATGCGGTCTTCAACCACCTCGGGCCGTCGGGCAATTACCTGCCGAAGTTCGGGCCGTACCTGTCTTCGGCGAGCAACCCGTGGGGCGAGGGCATCAACATCGCCGATGCCGACTCCGACGAGGTGCGCCGCTACATCATCGGGTGCGCATTGCGGTGGATGCGCGACTTCCACGCCGACGGCCTCCGACTGGACGCTGTGCATGCGCTAGTGGACGTCACCGCCGTGCACATCCTGGAGGAACTGGCCACCGAAACAGAATGGCTGTCCAGACAATTGGGCCGCCCGTTGGCGCTGATCGCCGAGAGCGACCTCAATGACCCGAGATTGATCACCGAGCGCGATCTCGGTGGCTACGGGCTCACCGCGCAGTGGGCCGACGATATCCACCATGCCATTCACACCGCGGTATCCGGCGAGCGGCAGGGCTACTACGCCGACTTCGGCAGCGTGCCCGCGCTGGCCCAGACGCTGCGTCAGGGCTTCTTCCACGCCGGCACGTATTCGTCGTTCCGGCGGCGCCGACACGGGCGGCCGCTGGACACCACCGAGCAAACCGGGATCCCGGCAACCCGGCTACTGGCCTACACCTGTACCCACGATCAGGTCGGCAACCGTGCGCTCGGGGATCGTCCCTCGCAGAACCTGACTGGCGGCCAGCTCGCCGTCAAAGCAGCCTTGGTGCTTGGATCTCCCTACACTGCAATGCTTTTCATGGGTGAAGAGTGGGGAGCATCCAGCCCGTTTCAATTTTTCAGCTCACATCCCGAACCCGAACTGGCCCGCGCCACCGCCGAGGGGCGCAAAGCGGAATTCGCCGAACACGGCTGGGACGCCGACGACATCCCCGACCCGCAGGACCCGCAGACATTCCAGCGCTCGAAGCTGGACTGGGACGAGGTGGACTCCGGCGAGCATGCCCGGCTGCATCGGTGGTATCGAGATTTGATCGCCCTGCGGCACAGCGAGCCCGACCTCGCCGATCCGTGGCTGGGTCATCTGGTCGTTGACTACGACGAGGAGCAACGCTGGATTGTGCTGCGCCGCAACCAGGTCGCTATTGCCTGCAACCTCGGCGGCGAGCCGGTGACCGTGCCCGTCAGCGGTGAGCTGCTGCTGGCCTGGGATGCGCCGGATATCGGTGAAAGTACTTCCGAGCTTCCCGCACATTCCGTTGCGGTGCTGCGCTGTGGATAACTGAGTAGCGGCGCGGCGGGCAGCCACCGATGATTCGGCCCCATGACCAATGCCGAACTCCTGCCCATCCCACCTATCGAGTCCGCAACTGACCCGGTGTATTCGGCCGCCGATCTCCGGCAGCGCTGGCGTGCCCTCATGGGTCCCCTCGGATTTGGCCGTCGCATGCTGTGGGTGAGCTTCCTCGGCCCGGACCGGCGCCTGATCAAGACGTTGAGTCAGCTGCCGATCGGTCCGCGCCCGCAGCACCGGTCCGTGAAGAAGCTGATGTCGTCACTGCGCTCGCTGCTCGATGACATGGCCCCGGGTACCACGGTGGCCATGCTGTTGACCGGGCCCGGAAAAGGCCCGATCTCGCCCCCCGACCGGGTGTGGACGAAGTCGTTGACCGAAATCGCCGAACGCTTCGCCGTACCGATCGAACCCATCTTTCGGGCCAATGATGAGTCGTTATTGCAAGTCAGTGCGGCCTGAGGCGAAGGGACAAGAACTCGTCAAGGATCCTCCAAGCCCGGTGCCCGAGGCTTTGCTTGTCACCGCATCCAACCGACAGGGCAGGCACTGAAGAGATATGACCACCCTCAGCCCGGCACTGGCCTTCCCCCTGTTCGCCCCGCAGCGGCGCAAGACCAACGGTCTGGCCGCCTTGAGCTTGACGCTCGGCATCCTGCAGTACCTGCTGCCTTTCATTCCGACTGCACTGGTCACCGTCCCCTTCGCGGTAAACGCCCTGCACCAGACAGAACGGGGCAGCCAGAACGGGCGCCCGCTGGCGATCGCCGGTCTGGTCCTATCCGTCGCGCACTTCGTCATCTACGTCGCGCTTTTCGTGTGGCTGCTCGTCGCGCGCTGATCCGCTCACACCGACGAGCGTCCGGTGCCCTGAATGGCCTCCGCGATCGCGTCGGCGAGCGGCTCGATCTCGTCGTCGGTCAGGTCCGCGATGGTGATCCGCATTCCCGGCGGTGTGTCCATCCGGAACCGCGTTCCCGGCGCCGCGGCCCAACCCGCGCTGAGCAGTCGGGTGATTGCCACGGTCTCGTCGGGCACCGGAATCCACACATTGAGGCCCGATCGCGCATGCGCGGCCACGTCGCGCTTGGCCAAAGCGTCGCGCAACGCGTTGCGGTTCTTGGCGTATCGATCTTCGGCCGCACCAACCATGTCCGTCGCCGCAGCGTCCGACCACAGGCACACCGCGAGGTCTTGCAGCAACCGACTCACCCATCCCGGCCCGAGTCGCAGCCGCCCGTGCACCCGCTCGACAGTACGGCGATCGCCGGCGAGAACGGCCAGCCGCAGGTCGGGGCCGTACGCCTTCGAAGCTGACCGGACAAACGCCCATCGGCGCGTGGCTCCGGCCAAGGCGTGCAGCGGAGCACCGGATATCCCGGCGCAGTGATCGTCCTCAATGACCAGGACATCGGTGGTCTTGCCCGCCAGCAGGCTGCGCAGAGCGGCGGCGCGTTCCTGGGACAGGGCGGCCCCGGTCGGGTTTTGCGCGCGGGTGGTGACGACGACGGCGCGCACGCCGCGGCGCAGCGCCCGCGCCATGCTGAGCACCAGCGGCCCTTCGTCGTCGACGCGGACAGGTTCGGGAGAAAGGCCCAGCGCCGCAATGAGATCGAGCAGATTCGCCCAACCCGGATCCTCGACCGCAACCCGGTCACCCGGGCGCAGATGCGCGGTGAGCACCCGCTCGATGCCGTCCAGCGCACCACTGGTCACCGCGAGGTGATCGGTCGGCACCCCGTCGGCGCTTAGATCCGCGCAGGCATGCTCGATGAGCTCGGCCGACATCGCCGATCGGCCGTACAACAGGGGCTCACTCGGGTTGTCCAGCGCAAATTGGATAGTGCCGATGGGCAACATCGCGGGGTCCGGGTTGCCGGAAGACAGGTCGCGCGCGCCCTCGGGTACGGCGAGGCCGAGCAGTGACCGCGGCGTGGTCGCCGGCCGATCCCGCACCCGCGTGCCGCGCCGTCCGGCGGTTTCGATCGCGCCGCGATCCCGCAGCAAGCGGTACGCGGCGGCGACGGTGTTGGCATTCACGCCCAGTTGAGCCGCGACCTCTCGGATCGACGGCAGGGCATCGCCCGGCGCCAGGGCGCCTTCCGAGATGCCCTCTTCGACGCTGGCGGCGATGGATTCCGCGCCAGTCCCGGTTATGCTGTATCGTACTGTCACGATAATAATTATGTACTAGAACAAATGCCTAGGCAAGGGTCGATTGCTGTGATGGAAACCGCATACCACCGAACCCCACGAACGACTCCGACCCGCTATCGGGAACGAGCACGTTATGACCATGCGACCGTCCATCGCATCCTGGACGAAGCGCTGATCTGTCACCTCGGCTACGTCAACGACGGCCGGCCCGTGGTACTGCCGACCACACACGCCCGTCTCGATGATGTCCTGTACCTGCACGGTTCCTCGGGCAGCGGCCCCATGCTGGCGGCCCGGCTGTCCGGGATGCCCGTCTGCGTCACCGTCACGCTGATCGACGGGTTGGTGCTGGCCCGCTCGGCAATGCACCACTCGCTGAACTACCGCTCGGTCGTTGCCGTCGGCACCGCACGCATCGTCGACGACCTCGATGAGAAGAGCAGCGCCCTGCACGCCCTGCTCGACCACATTCGACCCGGGCGGGCCGCCGATTGTCGACCCCCGAACGCGCGTGAACTGGCCGCGACGGCCGTCCTCGCCCTCGACCTCCTCGAAGTGTCGGCCAAGGTTCGGGACGGAGGTGTTGCCGACGACGAGGAGGATCTGGCCTTACCGCACTGGGCCGGAGTGGTGCCGCTGACGTTGGCGGCCGGAACACCAGAGCCGGCCGGCGATCTCGATCCCACTACGCAGCTGCCCTCGTACCTGGTTTAGCGGCCGCGAGCCTGCGGGAAACCTGCCTTCGCTAGAGCAGCAGGTAGCGGTATGCGGGCGACCCGGGACGCAGGGTTTCGACGTGCATCTCCGATGCCCGTAGCCGGGCCATCAGGCCATCTAGATCCGCGGCCGATCCCAGCTGAATGCCGACCAGCGCCTCACCGGTCTCGCGGTTGTTGCGCTTGACGTATTCGAACAGGGTGACGTCGTCGTTGGGACCGAGAACTTCGTCGAGGAATCTGCGCAACGATCCGGGTTCCTGCGGGAAGTCGACCAGGAAATAGTGCTTGAGGCCCAAGTGGACCAGCGAGCGCTCCAGCACCTCGCCGTAGCGGGACACGTCGTTGTTGCCGCCCGAGATCAGGCACACCACGGTGGAGCCGGGTTCCACCTCGGCTTCCAGCAGTCCGGCAACCGACAGGGCGCCCGCCGGTTCGGCGATGATGCCCTCGTTCTGATACAGGTCCAGCATCGCGGTGCACACCGCGCCCTCGTCGACCGTGGTGATCGACACCATGTCCCCGGCGGCGGCCAGCGCGGCGTAGGGCAGCGTGCCTGCTCGGCTCACAGCCGCGCCGTCGACGAACTGGTCCACGTGATCCAGGGTTACCGGCTCGCCGGCGGCCAGGGCGGCCATCATCGCGGCGGCGCCGGCCGGTTCGATGCCCAGCACCGCGGTATTGCGGGTCCGTTCGGCCAGGTAGGTGGTGATACCGGCGATGCAACCGCCGCCGCCGACGGGTACCACCACCAGGTCCGGCTCTTTAACGGTCAGGCCCAGTTCGGCCAGCACTTCGACGGCGATCGTGCCCTGACCGGCCATGGTGCGCAGGTCGTCGTACGGCGGCACCAGTGTGGCGCCGGTGCGTTCGACGTCTTGGCGCGCGGCCTCGGCGGCCAGGTCATAGGTCGAACCGCCCACAATCAGGTCGATGTATTCCCCGCCGTGGTAGCGGATCCGGTCCCGTTTCTGCTTGGGCGTCTTGGCCGGTACGTAGACACGGCCGTGCACGCCCAGTGTCCGGCACGCGTATGCGAAGCCCTGCGCGTGATTGCCCGCCGAAGAGCACACCACCCCGGCGGCCAGCTCCTCCGCGGACAGCTGGACCAGCAGGTTATAGGCGCCGCGCAGCTTGTACGAGCGCACCAC
>JAVROZ010000611.1:0-10416 GCA_032162485.1 Mycobacterium sp. | reverse complement strand
CGACGCTGCCGAACCGGTGCGCAATCACGTGTACACCACGAAGACCTACCACGACTCATTCGATCCGATCCGGGCGATTCGCACCAAGGACTACAGCTACATCGAGAATTACGTTCCCCGCCCACTGCTGGACCTGCCGTGGGACATCGAGCAAAGCCCGTCCGGATTGGCCGTCGCACCGTCTGTCCAGGCTCCGCGACCCGAGCGTGAACTCTACGATCTGCGCACCGATCCCACGGAGAGCACCAATCTGCTGGTCGGCAATGCGGCCGAGGCCGCTGCCCGGGACACAGACGCCGTCGCAGCGGATCTTGCTGTTCGACTGCACGATTGGCGCCAGCGCACCGGCGACGTGATCCCCTCGGATTTCGCCGGCACCCGCATCGCCGAGCGTTACACCGAAACGTACCTGCAGATCCACCGCACCACCCCCACCAGCAGATCGGCCATCGCCGTGGATCGCGGTATCGAGGACGAGGTCAACCCGGGCTAACCAGTTGCGCGGCGCGCGGCCCCACCGACCTGCGCCACCACGAACACCCGCCGGAACGGGAAGATGGTGGTTCCGTCGGGACGCGGCGGATAGGCGTCGTCCAGCAGCGGGATGAGCTCGGAGCGGAACTGCTCCCAGCCTGCGTCGTCGAGACGCTCGCGCACCGGCACCAGCGCGGTGCCGGTGATCCATTCCAACACCGGGTGCTCGCCGGCCAACTGGTGCAGGTAGGTGGTTTCCCACACATCGACCCCGCAGCCGGCATCCATCAGCAGGTCGGCGTACTGCGTCGGCGGCTGGACCACCGCACCGACGCGGAAGGGTATGTCACGCATGATCTTTGCGTAGGGTTCGCGGCGCGCCAACGCCCGCACCGCGGCGTGCGACGCTGTCTCGAAGTTGCCCGGCACCTGAACCGCGATCCACGATCCGGCCGGCAGCTGACCGACCCACTTGACCAACAGGTCGGAGTGCTCGGGGATCCAATGCAGCGCCGCGTTGCTGACCACGACGTCGGTGTCGGGTTTGGGCTTCCAGTTGCGCACGTCGCCGGTGGTGGCGTCGATGCCGCGTTCGCGGGCCGCCGCCACCATCTCCGGTGAGCTGTCGACCGCCTCGATGACCGCGCCGGGCCAGCGCTTGGCCAGGTACCGGGTCAGGTGACCCGGCCCGCAGCCGAGGTCGACTACGCGCCGCGCGCGGTCGGCACCCACCCGCGACAACAAGTCGTAAAACGGACGGCTGCGCTGATCCGCAAAGGCCAAGTAGACATCGGGATCCCACATATCCGTCCTCCTGATCGACACCGGCAATGATTACGGTCCGTCGGGTGTCATCACCAAACCGTATTACCGGACTGGTGCGGAATGCGCATTACATCGGGAAAAGTGCCGATACCGGATAACATCGGCGAGATGTCCGAGATCTCGGGGGTAGCGGGCGAGGCTGATCCGATCGATCCGCCCCTGCCCATTCCCGATGTGCCCGGCGGCGATGCCAGCGTCCACGGGCTGCCCCCGCGCTCCGCCCTGTCGGTACGCCAGCGCCTGGTCGTGGAGGCATCGGCAATTGGTGATCTCGCGCTGCGCACCTCGGCCTCGTCGCTGCTCTCAGCAACGGTGGCCCCGGCCGTCGTTCGCGCCAACCTGTGCCGGGCCAATTCGGGAGACGAGCGCACCAACCTGAGGTTCTACGCCGAACTCGGGACCGAGCATGACCCGCGCAAGTCCTTTCCGGCGCCGACAGAGTCACCCAAGATCGTGTCGCGGCGCGCCAGCCCGGTTGCGGAGCGGATCGCGCGGGGCACCGTCGACAACATCTCGTTCGCCAGCGGTTTCCGGGCGATCAACCCGGCGATGCGAAGGCAGTGGAGTTCACTGTCGGCCAATAACACTGTGCACGCGCAACATTGGCGTCATGACGACGGACCGCGTCCGACCCTGTGCGTGATCCACGGCTTCATGGGATCGTCGTACCTGTTCAACGGGCTGTTTTTCTCGTTGCCGTGGTATTACCGGTCCGGCTACGACGTTATGTTGTACACCTTGCCGTTTCACGGCAAGCGCGCCGAAAAGTTCTCGCCGTTCAGCGGTTTCGGCTTCTTCGCCAACGGGTTGAGCGGATTCGCCGAAGCCATGGCCCAGGCGGTGCACGACTTTCGTTCGGTCGTGGACTATCTGCAAAACACCGGAGTCGAACGGGTCGCGCTCACCGGCTTGTCGCTCGGTGGTTACACCTCGGCGCTGGTGGCTTCGGTCGACGACCGTCTCGAGGCGGTCATCCCCAACTGCCCCGTCGTCATGCCCGGCAAGTTGTTCGACGAATGGTTTCCGGCGAACACGTTGATGAAGCTGGGCATGCGGCTGAGCAGCATCAGCGGGACGGAGTTGACGGCCGGTTTGGCTTATCACGGCCCGCTGAACTACCGGCCGCTGCTTTCCAGAGACCGCCGGATGATCATCACCGGGTTAGGCGATCGGATGGCACCGCCAGAGCACGCGGTGTCGCTGTGGGAACACTGGGATCGGTGCGCGCTGCACTGGTTTCCCGGCAGCCACGTCATGCACGTGAGTCAGTTGGACTATCTGCGCCGGATGACGCCGTTCCTCCATCGATTCATGTTCGAGTAAAGGCACGGTCGGTCTGCAGGACTTGCGTATCGGCGTCCGCGAGTCGGGCGCGATGGGCTCCCGCGGCGGGAGTCGGCCAGTCCAACCGTGTGAGCAGGTCGGCGGGTGCTGCGGTGTGACCGTCGAGTCGCCAGGTGGAAAGCGGATCCAGCGCCTGAAGAGCCGGTCGCTGGTTTCCGCGCTCCAGGGTTAAACCGGCCACCGGTGCGGCGCGCTCCGGCGCGGCGTCGGTGCGGAACGCGCACGCGGCGGCCACCGTGTAATGCGTTCCCGATGCCGACTGGGCGATCTCCAGCGCCGTCCAGGTCTCGCGCGCCACCTGCGACCGAGCCGCAGCCAGGGTTTCGGGCAACCCGGAGTCGGGGCTTACCCGGTATGCCGCAACATAATCCGAGTCGCCCTGCCGCACCGCGCGCCACGATTCCCGGGAGCTCTTCTGGGTCTCCCAGTCCAGCACCTCCGGAACGTCTTCAGCGGTGACGGTGTTGGCTTCCCAACCGATCTCCCGGAGGTGATCGGCGAGTCGGCGAGCCGCGACCTGAGCAGTTTCCTGCAGCGGAATGCGCGACGAACGGGCCTGCAGCGCCGCCAAGTTGTCCACGGCCGACACCGTCAGCCCGACCCATGTCTCCTGTTCACCGGATGCGTTGTTACGGCTGGTGATTCGGATGTGATCCACCCGCACGCCGTAGCGGTCCAGGTAGCCGGCGATCAGCGGCAGCGGCAGCACGTCGGTGTCCGACGCCGCCGGCCCGACCCGCAGCAGGGCAACGGTTCGCGTGCTGGGTTCGGCTAGCCGGCTCTCCCGGTTTGCGGCGCGGCCCAGAATCGCCAGCCGACGGCGCAGGATCGTGGTGAAGTGCAGCCCACGCCACCAGCCGAACAGCAAAATCACCGCGACGGCAGCGATGCCGAGCAACCAGTACGCACGGGTGGACTGCCAGGGGTAGGCCATGGCGGCGGGCACAACGGCCAGCAGCGCCAGGGTGATCCTCGCGGCCCCGGGTTTTGGAATAGAACTCACGGGGTGGGCTCCTTTCGGCGGCGTACTACCGCCACCGTTGCTCCGGTAACTACGACAAGCAAGGTCAGGACGCCGGCTCCGGCCAGCGCGACGTTGCGCGGTTTGGTGTCCTTGGGCGCCGGTGCCGGCGGGACGGTTACCGGCTTCACCGATGCCCCTGGGACGCCGCCCGCCTGCGAGGGCAACTGCCAGGTCAGCGCGGCGACCGCGTCCAGGGTGCCGGTGCCGATGACGTTGGACGGCTCCCGGGGCCCGTTCTGCGCGGTTGCGGTGATGCGGCGCACGACCTCGGTAGCCGTCAGGGTGGGGTACTTGGAGCGAACCAGTGCGGCGACCCCGGACACGTAGCCGGCCGCGTAACTGGTGCCGCTGAGCGGGATCAGTTGCTGATGGTCGTCGGGCAGTCCGTTGGCCAGGCCGCCGCCCTCTGCGTTGCTCACCGACGCGATGTTCTCGCCGGGCGCCGCGATACCCACCCAGGGACCCGCCATGGTGAACTTCGAAGCCCTGCCGTCCGAGGCGACGGAGGCCGCCGACAGCACGTAGGGCTGCCACCAGGACGGGATGGAGACCGACGTGACGCCCGCCCAGTTGCGCGGATCGTCGGGGTGGCTCAGATCGGTCAGCGGGTTGGAGTCGCACGATGTTCCACCGGCGACCGATCCGGTCGCTCCGCTGTTGCCGGCGGCGGCAACGATCACCGCGTCCTTGTCCACCGCCGCGTACTTGATCGCCGCACCCAACGCGGACTGGTCGACCGTCCGATCGGCGGGCAGGCAGGTTATCGCGGAGATGTTGATCACCCGGGCCCCGCGATCGGCCGCATGCACGATGGCTCGGGCCAGCGCATCGAGGTCGATCGCGGCCCGGGCCAGCGTCGGGTCGCCGCCCGGTGTGCGCGGCGAGAACTTGGCGGAGGTCACCCTGATCGACAACAGCCGAGCGGCGGGCGCCACGCCCGAGAAGCCGTCATCACCGGGCTGGCCGGCGACGATTCCGGCCACCAGGGTGCCGTGCCCGTCGCAGTCGGTCAGGCCGTCGGTGGACTCCACGAAGTCACCGCCGGGATCGACATTGTTCAGCCGCGGTCCGGGCCGCACTCCGGTGTCGATAATGGCGACCAGCTGGCCTTCGCCGCGGGAAAACTGCCACGCCGTCGAGAGATTCAGCATGGTCTGGCTGGGTGTCGGTACGCCCGCATCGGTGCCCGGGATGATTCCGGACGTGCTGCATGCCCCCCGCTGCTCCATCGGTTGCACGGGCCCCGGTGCGCCGCTCGGCGGCGGCGCGGCGGCGTCGACCACCGGCGGGCTGATTGCCAGCGCCGACGGCGAGGTCGCTAGCACAGGGGCCTGCATTAGCGCCAGAACCGCTGTGCAACAACCAAATCCGGCCGCACGTCTCATCGATTGAGCACCCAGGCGAACAGACCTACCAGAAAGGCCATCAGCGGGATCAGCGAGGCATCCAGACCGACCGCGACAAAGCCCAGCAACCGACGCAGCGGCAGCGAGTAGCTGTCCGGCGAGGCGATAGATGGGTTGAGGGCGACCACAATCCAGACCAGCACGAGGCCGGTGAGCACCAGCACTGCAGCCAAGGCGGCAGCGAAGTGTCCGGTCGCGGTGTAGACCACCAGCAGAACGCCGGCCACCAGGAAGGGCTGGGCAAGCAGCCATGCCTTGCAGGCAGCCGAATCCCACACCCGGGCGCGCAGCGTCGTCGCCAGCGAGGTTGCCGCCACCACATACCAGCCCGCAACGCTCAACGTCGCGGGATGCAACGCGATGGCCATCGATCCCAGCACACTGAGCAGCACAGCCGCGGCGATGAACCCGTTCTGATGGGCGTCGCCGATCCGGACCCGCCGCGGCAGGTCTTCAAGCACCCGTAGCGACGGCGCCGACGGCGAGGGATCTCCGGGCGCCGGGATGACCGGCAGCGGGAAGCGCGCCCACAGCGCGGACAACTGAGCCGCCTGGATCGTGGTCAACAACGCGGCCACGATGAGCCCGCAGCCGATGGTCAGTATTGGCAGCTGCCAGAGCAATTCAGCGCCGGCCGCCAGGGCGATCGCAAGCCCGACCACCGCCGTAGCGGTGAAGAACGCGGCCGCCCGCTCCCGCTCAGCGCTGGGCACGATCAGGGCGATCAGCGACCACGCGGCGACGCCCGCCGCCGCCAGCAACACCTGCGCGGCTCCGAACTTGCCCGGCACTGCCAGCGCCAGCGCAGCCGCGATCGGTACCAGCGCGGTGATCGACAATGCGATCCCGGTGCGCGGGGAACGAGCCGTGGTCAGCAACCCGGTAATGGCGAGTAACGCCGCGATGGCGCTGGCTGCGACGAGGCCGACCAGCCCGCCGGTGGCGACCCGGTGGGCGACGGCCAAACCGGTTGCCGCCAAAGCCACGCCGATCACCGCGGCCAGTGCGCCACGCTGGATATTCGCTGTGCCCCAGGGATTGCGCCGTGACGTGGAGAAGATCATGGCCGCGTCGGCAATGTCCTCGACGATGCCCGGCGCGGCCGGACCGGCCGGCACCGGTTGCAGTGCGAGCAGATCACCATCGACCACACCGACGGTGTCCAGGCTGGCATCCAGGCTGAACGGCGCCCCGCCGATGGGCGCCAGGCTCAGGTACGGAGCCGCACCGGCTCGAACATCGCCGGCTTCACCGGCGTCGCCGTTGTGGACTGCGGGAACCACCAACCGCTGCACCGCAGGCAGGATTTCGCGCAGCGGCAACTCAGCGGGCAGGGCCATCTCCGTCAACCGGCTATCCGCGAGAATTGCTACGCGGACTATCGGCATGACGGTGCCGGACGTCACCGGACCCTCGAGTTGCGCTGGTGGCGTTGCTGGAACATCGTGCTCTCTTTCATTTTTGGTGAATGTGCGTGGTCGTCAAGAAGTCTGCTACGCATGTTGGGCAGAAAAGTCTCGAGACAGCTGATGGTCGGGGAACCATTCGCCGTCCGGCAGGTAGGAGGTGAGTTGTTGAATCGCGACGGCGGTCGCGAACGGTGTTCCGGGGCGGAACGTCGACACCCACTCGCCGTCGAACGCCCGGGACGGACTGACCAACACCCGGCCCGCGGTGGTGTCGACGAGGCTCATTCCCACCTCGGTGGTGGTGTGCCGGCCATCGCGGTTACAACCGGCGACGATCTCGACGTAGCTGCGCGGCCCGGCGAACACCGACTCCACCACCGGTCGGGCCGAGGCCGGGATACCCAGGTAGTCAAGGACTTCGGCGAGCGGCGCACCTGACCGCAGCCGCTCGTCGGCCCGGGCGCCGACGCGTGCCGGCATGTTGAACTCCTCGAACCGGGCCGGCGGCCGCTGCGACAGTCCGACGCCGAGGACGGGAACCAGCGCCCGCGGATCGTCGATGTCCATCACGGTGAACGTGACCAACTGTGCGCTGCGCAGCGCCACCACGGTGGTGCCGGCTCGCTGCGCGATGATGCCGCGCAGCAATTCACCGTCATTGGTGACCGAGCCGGGCCCCAGATAGCGCAGGTCGAGCCACCGGTGCGGGAAGCACACGACTTTGATCCAGTCGGCCACCCTCGGGTTGATGACACCCTGCGGTGTCATTAACCCCATTCGAGTCAGCTCGTCGCGCTGACTGTCGAAGAACGCACTTCGTTGCGCGCCATCGCGATACGGCGTGGTGATCGCGAGCACCCACGGAAAACTGCCTGCTTCAACGGTTTCCGCGATGAACCACGCCTGGTCGACCGTCAGCTCAACGGCATTGGGCGATGAGTCCATCGATGCGGCGCTAGCCGCCCCACTTGGCGGCTTCGGCCCCATCGCGGGCCATCATCGCCATCGTGTTGGCTTCGTGGGTGCTGGCCATCGACTGGTAGGCACGCACCATGTCCTCCATGGCCTGGTTCCACTGCACCTGCCAGGTCTGATACGTCATGCCGGTGTCACCCTGCCAGGCATTCTGCAGCGCGGCCTGCTCGGCGGAGATGTCGGCACCCAGGCCCTGCAATGTGCCGGCGTAGCCCGTCATATCCCCGGCATGGGCCAACATCGCCGGGTAGTTGTACATGATCTGTGACATGAAATTCCTCCCTAGTCTGAAACCGGCTCAGAAACCGGTGTAGGTCGAGGCGGCCGCGGCGTCGGCGGCCACATACGTGCCCGCAGCTTCACCGAGGTTGGCCTGCGCGATGTCCAGCAAGCTGTTGACCCTTGCCGCTACCTCGACAAAGCGTGCGTGGGCAGCCTGAAACGCCGCCGAGGCCTCGCCTTGATGGAACGCCTGCGCCGCCATCGCCGCCTGCTCGGCCTGACCGATCGTGTGCCGCATCAGACCCGCTTTGGCGCCGAACGCCGACTGCGAGGACACCAACTGCGGAATATGAGCATCCAACAAACTCATAGTTCTCCCTTTCCAACTTCTCGATTCACTCGAATCAGAATTCTGTTAACTGCTGTCGCGCGGTGAGTCGTCTCGCTGACTTTCCGGCCCCCTTCCTCCCGGCCCCGGTCCCAGTTGCCCGGCACCATCGACATCCGTTGGGGCGCCACCGAACTCGCCAGCCGACCGCAGGCGGCGAAGCGGTCCAGATCGGTCCCAGGGGGAAGTCATTATCAGCCGCCTGCCATCCCGTAGGTCGCAGCGGCCGCAGCGTCACCGGCGATGTAGCTGGCGCCGGCCTCGCCGACACCGACGCCGGCGCGGCCCAGCTCTTCGACGCCCTGAGCCGCGACGACCGCGTGTTCCTGGCCCTGCGCGCTGAACCCGGCGGCGGTCTGCAGCGACACCGGATCCGCCGCCGGTGGCACCACCGCGGTGATCATCGGCGCCGCGCTGGCATGCGCGGCCGCCAGCCTCGCCGTCAGCGCCTCAACTGCCGCGCTGGCAGCCGCCAATCCTTCAGGAACCACTCGCAACGTCATGATTGCCTTCCCTTCTGTTGCGTTTCACCAAATATCGCGCCCTCGCCGGCGAGGGGGTTGATCAATTGGACATAAGTCGGAGTATCGCTGTCGGACAGCAGAATTCCGCGTCCTGGTGGTAGCCGGACGAATCGCTGACCACGGATCTTCCCGCTGTCCTGCGGGTTGCCGGACAGCATCAATGTGGTCGCCTGCAGGTCATTGAACCTGCGCAGCAACGGATTGGTCATCAGGCCGTGCGTCGATCCGGATGCGCGACCGGTGACGATCACGCGCAATCCCAGGTCGCTGGCCTGCCCGAGTAGTCCGATAAGCGGGCTCCACGGGCGCTGGCCGAGGTAGGGGCCACCGGTTGCCGCCGAATCCGGGATCTGGTCCACGTCATCGATGATCAGGTAATGGGTGTGACCGTCATAGGTCCAGCGCGACAGCTCGGCCGACGACAGGCCAGCCGGTGGCCGGCGCGCTTCGATGAGGTTGGCCAGCCCGATCATCGCCGGGGTGATCCGGTCGATGTTCGCCGTGTACTCGTTGTCCGGGAACAACGGCTCCTCGACGAGGTGCAAGCGGCGGTCCAGCACGGTGAAGGCCACCCGGTCGGCGGTCGAGTGGTCGCGGACGGAGCGGATGATGTGGCGCAGCAGGGTGGTCTTGCCCGACTTGCTGTCGCCGAACACCATCAGCAGCGGATTTTCGGTGAAGTCGTGCACCACCGCCGCCAGGTCCTCTTCGCGCTGGCCGATAACAATCTGCTCCGGGCCCCGGTACACCGCTCCGACTGCGGCCCGCGCGAGGTTGGTGGGCAGCAACCGCACCGGCGGCGCGGACAAGCCCGGGTAGCGGGCGTTGATCGCGGCCACTGGGCTCAATTCCGCGTCCAACTCGGGGTTGGCGAACAGGAAGTGCTGGGCCGCCATGGTCAGTCCGCGGCCCGGCTGGTCGTGCGGGATGGCGTCGGAGGGCCGGTGCAAGGCGCCGACCACCCGTACATTGCTGTCGCGCGCGTCGTGCAGCTTGAGCTCGAGACGCAACCCCAGCCCGTCCCGCATCGCCAGTGGCACTTCGAGCCAGCTCGGCGTGGTGATGACCACGTGGATGCCGTAGGCCAGGCCGACGTTGACCAATTCGGTCACCTTGGCCAGCAATGGGTTTCGGGTGTTGAACTGGTCGACGTTGTCGCGGCCGAAGGCGTACAGGTTGTCGATGATCAGGAAGACCTCACCGAACCCGTCATCTTGCGGCGACCCGTTATGGTGCCCGTTCGGCCCATCCCGAAAGGCCTCCCGCTGCTGACGGGCCAGCAGTAGTTGCTCCACCTCGCCGAACGTGCGGCGGATGCGCTCGGGCTCCAGCGCCGAAGAGACACTACCGACGTGCGCCAAGCCCTCCAGCGCCCGCAGCTGCCCACCGCCGTAGTCCAGGCCGTAGAACGTGACGTCGCGCGGTGAGTGCAGGCTCGCGGCCGAAAGGATGAAGGTCTGCAGCGCAGTCGATTTGCCGGACTTGGGTCCACCGTGAATCACCATGTTGCCGGCCGAGGACGTTGCGTCGAACACCAGCGGATCGCGACGCATCTCGAACGGCTTGTCGACCTCGCCGAGCGGCCAGCGCCACTGCCGGGGCGGTACCCCGGCACCGGCCAGCACCGCCTTCAGCGGGATCGGCTCGTCAAGCGGCGGCAGCCACAGCTGCGGCGCCCGCGGACCGTAGCCGGCGAGCTGCTCGCCGATGGTCGCGATCAGCTTGCGCGGCGGACCGGCAAGCTCGTCCTCGTCGGCACCGGAGATCACGGTGCCCGGATCCGGCTCCACCGGCCCGGCGGGGAACAGCTGAGGCTCCGGAATGG
>JAVROZ010000610.1:0-2903 GCA_032162485.1 Mycobacterium sp. | reverse complement strand
GATCGCCGCGCAACGCCCGGCGCTGATCTCCTGGACGGTCGCCTCGATATCGTCGGGAGAGTGGTTGCGCCCGTACACAATCAACAGGTCCTTGACGCGGCCCATGATGAACAGTTCGCCGTCGGAGTAGAAACCAGAGTCTCCGGTACGCAGCCAAGGCCCCTCGGGGGTGCCGTCCGCTGGGTTGACGATCTTGGCGCCGAACGTGTGCGCGCTTTCCTCGGGTTTCTGCCAGTAGCCCGACGCGACGTTGCCGCCGTGCACCCAGATCTCCCCGACGGTTCCCGCTGGGCACTCGACACGCGTTTCGGCATCGACGATGCGCACCTGCACTGTTTTCGGGCTGCCGTAACTGACCAGCGGCGTACCGTTCTCGACCCGCACTGCCTGCCCGTCCGGCAGTTTCTGCGCGTCGAAATGCACGATTTCCGGCGGCTCACCCACCTTGCGGGTCGCGATGTATACCGTCGCCTCGGCCATGCCGTATGCCGGGCGCAGCGCCTCCGCGGGAAAATTGAACTTAGCGAACCGGTCAGCAAACCGCTTGAGGGTCGCGGGCTGCACCCGCTCACTGCCGTTAAGCATGGTGTGCACTCCCCCTAGATCGAGGCCCGCCATGTCCTCGTCTGACGTCTTACGCGCCACGATGTCGAAGGCGAAGTTCGGTCCCGCCGAGTAGGTCGGACCGTAGCGCGCCAGCAATTGCATCCACCGAGCCGGCCGCTGCAGGAATCCAACCGGACTCGTGATCACCGTCTGTAGGCCAGCGAGGATCGGTATGATCGCTCCCATCAACAGACCCATATCGTGGTAAAGCGGCAGCCAGGAGACCACCTTCAGGTTTGAGGGCGGCACTCCCCCCTCCTTGACGAAAAAGTCGGCCATGACCTGTTCGAAATTGGCGAAGACATTGTCACTCGAGACCGCGACTCCGGCGGGCGTGCGGGTGGAACCTGAGGTGTACTGCAAGTACGACGTAAGCGATCCCTCATCGCCGGTGGCCCGCGACGGCCTGGAAGATCGCGGTCGGGAATCGAGGTCCAGCAAATCAACTTCGACGATCGCCGGCGCGCTTGGTCCCGACTGCGCCTCCACGGTTTCCTTAACGTTGGAGACGGCCGCCGACGTCGTCAGTACTACCGCGGGTGACGTGTCTGCCAGCACCGAAATTGTTCGCTCGTCGTGGGCGCCGCCATGGGGAACCGAAAGCGGGACCGCGATGAATCCGGCCTGCATCGCGCCGAGAAATCCGACGACGTATTCGAGGCCCTGCGGTGAAAGTATGAGCGCGCGGTCGCCGGCCGATCCCGCCCGCGATATCTCCTCGCCGACATTTTGCATGCGACGGTAAAGCTGCGACCACGACAGCGTCTCCTCGACGCCTTCCCACTCCTGGTCGTAGTCGATATAGGTGATTGCCGGTGCATTCGGCTTCAGACTCGCGCGCTCGCGAAGCATGGCGGGAATCGAGGAGGCGACCACGGCATCGCACATTACCTGCCGGCGCACCTCCCACGTGGTCTGTATGGCCGAAGTGCAAGTGCCCCGTAACACCTCGGCTGAACAGGCCGCCGCCGCGCGGGGCTTTTCCATGTTGTCGTTCCTGGATGACTTCCTGGATGGCAAAGTGCCGCCGCGTCGCCGAGGGCCGTGAACTCGCCGTCCCCCGTAACGGCGTCCAGCTACAGCGGCAGGGTTCCTGACAAGCCGCTCCCAGAAGCTCTCACCAAGACGCCCAGCAGCGGGTTAAGCCGGACCCAACATTTCGCATTCGGGCCGTTTACCGGCACCGAGCGACATATCCTAAGGGCCGGTGTTAGGGCTGTTTCCGCACACGTCGGCAGCCACCGTCGGTACGATTTCTCTCAAAGACTCGAGCCGACCAGCTACGCTGCTGATCACGCAGACTATGACGTCGTCGTATGAGTGTGGGGGTTCAGCGGGTGCGTGCCGCTGCGGGCAATCTCAGCGCGGACCGGTCGACGAGCACCCGCTGAGCAGGCTCAACGCGGGTTAAGGAGATGAAGGACAACCGTGGATAGGACAGGCGTGACGCCGGTTGCTGTGATTGGAATGGCGTGCCGACTGCCTGGGGGCATCGATTCACCTGTTCAACTGTGGGAAGCGTTGTTGCGTGGCGAGGATCTGGTCACCGAGGTGCCGCTCGAGCGCTGGGACATCGACGAGTACTACGACCCCGAGCCGGGTGTGCCGGGACGCTCCCACTGCAAGTGGGGCGCTTTCATGGACAACATCGGCGACTTCGATCCCGAGTTCTTCAGCATCCCGGAAAACGAAGCCATCGCCATGGATCCCCAGCACCGGCTGTTACTGGAGACCTCCTGGGAGGCCATGGAACACGCGGGCCTCACCCCCGGCCAGATGGCCGAATCGCTGACCGGCGTATTCATCGGTTTCACCCATGCCGACTACCAATTCGTACAAGCCGAGACCGGCGCTCTCGAGGGGCCCTACGGCAACACCGGAACCAACACCTGCATGGCCTCCGGGCGGGTCTCCTACGCCATGGGTCTGCGTGGGCCGGCTGTCACCGTCGACTCCGCATGCTCATCCGGTTTGTTTGCCGCGCACCTCGCCGCGCGCAGCCTCAACGACGGTGAAAGCGACTTGGCCTTCGCGGGCGGTGTGTACGCGATGCTGGAACCGCGGCGGTTCGCCTCGGGGTCGGCCAACGGCATGCTGTCGCCCAGCGGCCGCTGCCACGCGTTCGACATCGAAGCCGACGGTTTCGTTTCCGGCGAAGGCGTGGTCGTGCTGCTGCTCAAGCGCCTCGACGATGCACAGCGCGACGGCGACCGGATCTTGGCCGTGATTCGTGGTACCGCCGCGAATCAGGACGGCCACACCGTCAACATCGTGACCCCCTCGGCCGACGCGCAGGA
>JAVROZ010000609.1:0-4079 GCA_032162485.1 Mycobacterium sp. | reverse complement strand
ACCGGAAGCGATTTGTCGACTCGTGCCGAGAGTGCTCCCAGCGAACCGGCTGCCAACGATGCCGTGACGATGGGCCGCTCCCGGGTGCCGGACACCTTTGCCGTGGTCATATCCGCACTGGCGAGCAGCAGACCCAGATCTGACGGGTTGATCGGTGCGGCTTCCACGCGAACCAACACTTCATTGGCGGCGGGGATGGGCACTGGGACGTCATGCAGCGAAAGCTCCAGGGCGCCCTGCGACGTCACCAACGAACGCAGTTCCAGCGCGGTATCGGGCAAGTCAGTGGTCATGGGTGGTCACTCGTTCCTGTTATGGGCGTGCCTGCTGGATATTAAACGCACAACCCGACTACAGATCTTCCCACCGAGCCTGCACCGCAGCGGACGATTGCCCAATCCAACCGTGAAATACTCTATTTCTCAACCGCTTTCAGACACATCGTCGACGTAGAACCATCGGCCGGCGCGCCGTTGGAAGCGACTGCGCTCATGCATGCTGGCGGCTCGGCCGGCGGAGTCGAACCTGGCCAGAAATTCGACCTCGCCAACATCGTCGTCGGCGCCACCAGCGGCTGTGTCGATCACATCCAGACCGACCCAGGTGATGCTCGGGTCAACCGGCACCTCGACCGGCCGCGTTCGCGGATGCCAGGTCCGGAACAGATAGTCGTCGTCACCGTAGGCGTATGCCGCATACCTCGAGCGCATCAATTCCTCGGCCGATCCGGCCTGGCGCTCGCCGTCGTGCAGCGGCCCGCAGCATGCGCGATAACTCTGTTGACTGCCACACGGACACGACGGTCCGAGGAATTCGTTGGCGTCGCTTTCCGGCACCGGCCCAACTTATCGGTTTCGATGCTCGGTTGACCACCCCTTCGAAGATGTTCTATTCCGTTGATACACACCGTCTATCGTCTCGTTAACGAGAGACTCAACTTGCGCGCGCTGCCAGCAGTCGCTGGAACGGGAAGAGCTGCTGGCGGACGAAACCCTCCGGCATGTAGTTGCCGACGACACCATAGTTCTGCGGGAACAGCCGGTCGGATCTCACGGCGGTACCGAACAGGCGGTCCAGGAACGCGAACTGGGTGGCGTAGTTTTTGTCGATGGCCTCATCGTCGGACGAGTGGTGCCAGTGATGGAAACCCTGCGTCACCAGCACGCGGCGCAGCGGTCCCCACGGCAGCCGCACATTGGCATGCAGCCCGACGAAGGGGGTGTGCTCAGAGAAGTTGCCTACGGGTACACCGGCACCGCCCCACGCCGCCGCAGCGATCAGGCCGAACGCGAGAGCGTTGAGATTGCGCCGCCGATTCCGCACCAGGTTGAACAACGACAAGGTGCCGGCCACCAGCAGGGCGCCGAACAGGACGAAGCGCACGCCCCTGACGAATCCTTTGAAGCGCTACGGCTGCTCCCCCGGGGGCGCGGCCTCTGCCGCGTCCTGTAGCACCTGCAGCAATTTGTCCAGCGGATCGCCATGACCCGGGTCGAGCTGACGGGCGGGGATCTCCCGGCCGTCGGGTGCGATGAGCGGCGGCGGTGGCGGTGGCGGTGGCACCGGCAGCGCCGCGGGGGGCGGGGGTGGTGGCAGCGCTGGCGGCGGGGCAGTCAGCGCAGTTCTTTTGGCGGCCAACCGGTTAGCGGCATCGTCACGGAGTGCCCGCCGCTGCGGGTCTGGATCGTTATTGCCGGAGAAGCAGGCCTGCGGCGCGTCGCCCACGATTGTCAGCGCGCTCGCATAACGTTCCTCGGCGCGCGCCCGGTCACCTGCCGACGCGGCGCGATCACCCTGGGTTTCGCGCACCAGTTCCAGGTTGACCCGCACCGGGCAGGAGCGGGCCGCGTCGGTGCGGGCGAGCGCGACGGTGAAGTGACCGTCGGCATCGTCGATCCGGCCGTCGAGCACGGCAGCGGTGCCGTCGGCGAAGGGCGCCTTCGACGGTTCCACTACATTGGCCAAACCGAGGACCGCCGCGTCGGCCCGCACCGCGTTCCCGTCGCCGGCCGCGAATGAAGAGACCGCCGAATTCCCGACCACTACAACCGATATCAACTTGGCGGCGGCCAGCAGCGCGACGATGACCAGCGGAACCGAGTAGATCAGCAGCCGTCGTCGCAGCCGCAGCCGTGCCGGTTTGACGGTCATGTCCGCAAGTCCCGTCGGGCGATGCGGCCCCGCCGATACTCACGGACCGAAAGGTAGATCTCGATGAGCAACAGTCCCGCGGCCAGCAACGCAGGCAGCCAATACAGTTCGATCCGTTCGACATCGGCCGATCGGAGACCGGTCGCCTTCGGCGTGTCAGGTAGGTCCGGGCGGAAGGCCTGACCGGGATCCCGATGCACGTACGGCACGGCCAGCTGACCTGCCACTTGCCGCAATTCGGCTTCGTCGATCGCCTCGCTGCGACCGTAGCTCAGCACCGCTCCGCCATCCACCAAACCCCGGGTGAGGTCGAAGTCTCCCTGCGGCACGCGCGAGCCGGGCGCACCGGAACCGAAGTACAGCACCACGTTTCGTGAACCCGCATACTGCTGCGCCGCTTGGATCAACTGATACCGCAAGACGTTGCCTGCCGCGGCGACGTCGACATCGAACCGCGCGTCGGGACCACTGGGGTAGGAGCTAAGGGCCGCGATGGTCGGACGCAGACTCCGTACGTCCTCGGATAGCGGCCACTCCAACACGGCTCTTGCGGCGAAGCCGATGAGTGCGTACCGCGCCGCCGGGTACTGCCTTGTCAATGCCGCGATGTCGTCGCGCATGCCCGCCATCCGCGGTTCACCGGTGCCCCCGATGACGTAGTCCTCGACACTCGAGGCGACCGATCGATCGACGACTAGAAAAACGTTGAGATTCGCCCCGGGCGCCGCTGTTGTGCCCCTTCGGGTTTCGTTGTCGCGAAGCGCCGGGCGAGTAGCCGCAGCAATGAGCAGCAGCACCACCAGAGTCACCCCGCTCCATCGCAGGACCACACGGACACGCCGGCGCCCCGCCGACCAGAGCATCTGCCGCAGCGCTACCAGGCGCGCCAGCGCGAGGGCGCCGGCGACCACGGCGAGGATCGCCCAGGGCAGTACGGGTTGAAACGTCATCGCCGTAACATCAACAAGGCCACCGAAAGCACGGCCGCCGACATCAATGCGATAACGAGTGGTAGCACCGGCGCGTCCCAGGAGTCCGCTTTCACGACGGTGCCGTCGGCCGACTGCGCCGGTGGGGTGTTCGCTCGGATCGTGGCGAGTGCCTTGTCTATGGCCCCGGTCACCGACTCCGGCACCAGGTATCGGCCCCCGGTCCGCTCGGTGAGCGCAAGCAGTGAAGCGCTACCGGGTGTCGGGGCCGTGTCGACCACGTTGAGCTGAACACCGGCGCGCTCGACCAGGTCGCGCGCAGCGCCGGCGGTGAACAGTGCGGCGCGTTGCTCCTCGACATTGCGCAGATCTGAGGGTCCGAGATAGATCACCGAGCGTCGGCGCGGGCTGTGCGACTCGAACGAGGGAAATCCTGAGACACAAAGCGCCAGAACGTCATTCACGCTCGCAGCGTAGTCCGTATAGACCACCGTCGGAGCGAAGGACGCCGACTGGGCCGCACGTGGGTGCGCATACTCACCGAACCGAGCCGCGGCGTACTGACGGTCGCGGGTCAGTGGCACCAGACGACGGTTGACCGACGTCAAGCCGATGCGTTGCGTCTGATAGGCCGCCGTGGTCTGATCGGAATCCGCGGCCTGCCGTGCGAAGTAGTCGAGAAATTCAGTTGTCGCCGCATCGGTCACCGGCTGCCCGACGCAAAGCATGATGTCCTCGGGGTGGGTGGCGTCGAAGTCCTTGCCGGCCCCGGTTGGACGGGCTGCCGCCCAGGTGGCGGCACCGAACATGACCGTCAGTACCACCAGGGTCACGACCGTCGACAGCGAACGCAGTCGGGCCACTTTCGCGTATTCGGGCAACCGCGTCAGTCGTGCGACGTTGGCCAGTGGGCGTAGCCGTTCACGGGCAGCGGTCATGGGTAGCAGCGCTGCAAGCACCACGACGGCGACCAAGCAGGCCGATCCGATGGCCGCAACC
>JAVROZ010000608.1:0-3488 GCA_032162485.1 Mycobacterium sp. | reverse complement strand
TCCCCAGCCCACCGAGGTGCTCCCCAACCACGCCCACGCCGCGGCCCGAAGGCTTTCGCAGGGACCCGGAAATCCGTGAAATATGTTGATGCACAGCAGATCTCCGTCGATTTGCGGGGCCCGAAGCGGGCCTTTGTCGGGCCCGAAAACGGCTCAGTGTCACAGTGACGTAATTACAGAGTATGACTGGTCATGCCTCGTCAGGCCTTCTTTTCGGTCATCAGATCGATGATCCGCTGGAGGTCGTCAACCGAGCCGAACTCGACCACGATCTTGCCTTTGCGTTTGCCGAGGGCAACGGTCACCCGGGTGTCGAACGCATTCGACAGCCGCTCAGCAACATCCTGCAGGCCCGGCATCTGAATCGGCTTTCGGCGCGGTGGCGTGGGCCCTGTCCCGTTACCGGCCCCGTCGCCGCGGTTTGCCAGAGTGACCGCCTCTTCGGTGGCCCGCACCGATAAACCCTCTGCGACGATCCGGCCGGCCAGTTCCTCCTGGGCGTCCGCGCCGGCTTCCAGTGACAGCAGCGCGCGGGCGTGTCCGGCCGACAGCACACCCGCGGCCACTCGACGCTGCACAGGGATCGGCAATTTGAGCAACCGGATCATGTTGGAAATCAGCGGACGCGACCGACCGATACGTGCCGCCAGTTCGTCGTGGGTGACTCCGAATTCGTCGAGCAGTTGCTGGTATGCCGCCGCTTCTTCCAAGGGGTTCAACTGCACCCGGTGGATGTTTTCCAAAAGGGCGTCACGCAGGAGATTGTCGTCATTCGTCTCGCGCACGATCGCTGGGATGGTCGCCATGCCCGCGGCCTGCGCGGCCCGCCACCGCCGCTCCCCCATCACGATCTGGTACCGGGCACCGCTCTTCGATCCCGGCACGGCGCGCACCACGATCGGTTGCAAGAGGCCGAACTCCCGGATGGAATGCACCAACTCCGAGAGCGCCTCGTCGTCGAAAACCTGCCGTGGTTGCCGTGGGTTGGGTTCGATGTCCGACGGAGTGATTTCCCGGTAAACCGCACCCATCGCCGCGGCGTCGGGCAGCGGACCGCCGATCACCACATCGGCCGCCGCGGAACCCATGCGGGGGCCGAACGTCGAGGGCCCGGAATCACCTTCGGCGGGTCCGGTCGGAATCAGCGATGCCAGTCCCCTGCCGAGGCCGCCCTTCCTGCGCGACGGAGTCGTCATAGTTATGCCCTCCCGGCTGGTGGTCGATCGCGCTGAGCAAGTTCGCGGCTGGCATCGAGGTAACTCATCGCGCCACGTGAACCGGGATCGTAATCGATGATCGTCATGCTGTAGCCCGGCGCCTCCGACACCTTGACGCTGCGTGGGATCACCGTTCGCAGCACCTTGTCACCGAAGTACCGGCGGACCTCCGCGGCCACCTGGTCGGCTAGCTTGGTCCGGCCGTCGTACATGGTGAGGATGACGGTGGTGACGTCGAGTTGCGGGTTGAGATGAGCCTTCACCATCTCGATGTTGCGCATCAGCTGTGACACACCCTCGAGCGCGTAGTACTCACACTGAATCGGGATCAGCACCTCGGGTGCCGCCACGAGTGCGTTGATGGTGAGCAGTCCGAGCGACGGTGGGCAGTCCACGAAGACGTAATCGAAGTCGAAGTTGTCCAACTCGCCCAGCGCGCTGCGCAGCCGATTCTCGCGCGCCACCATGCTGACCAATTCGATCTCCGCACCCGCCAGGTCGATCGTTGCCGGCACACAGAAGAGGCGGTCGCTGTGCGGGCTGCGCCGCAGCGCATCCTGCAACGTGACCTCGCCGATGAGCACTTCGTAGGACGAGGGCGTTCCAGCCTGGCGGTCGGTGATGCCCAGCGCCGTGCTCGCGTTGCCCTGTGGGTCGAGATCGATGACGAGCGTCTTGAGTCCCTGCACGGCGAGCGCAGCGGCGAGATTGACGGCGGTGGTGGTCTTGCCTACGCCGCCCTTCTGGTTCGCGATGGTAAAGACCCGTCGCTGACGGGGTCGGGGCAGCGGCTCGTACGTGGTGTGCAGGACTCGCATGGCGCGCTCTGCCGCGGCCCCGATTGGAGTGTCCAGCTCGGTTGATGTTTCACGTGAAACATTCACTGTGGGATTGTGCGCTCCTGCTGACGTCGCCGCCACCCCTGCGATCGCCATCGCCGAGGTTGGTGACATCTTGATCTCGGACACCTGCGCCGCCGAACGGAGGTGGTCTCCGATGTTGGGCGGGATTTCAGACGTCACACGGGCGACGGACGCCACCAGTGGCACGGAGGGCGCCGGCGTGTGCTGCGCCGCACTGCGGTCGGACCTCATGCCTTTGCCCTCTCCGCTCGCGGCCTGCGACGCATCGGCCGTGCCCGCCGCGCCACTACCGCCGTTGCGGGCTGCTCCAAATAATCGGCGCCACATGTCACCACCCTGACATCGGTGGCACCCAATGCCTCCATCACACGCCGGTGCTCCCGTACTTCGTCGGGAGCCCGTTCCCCTTTGATCGCGACCATCTGACCGTCTTGCTTCAGCAACGGCATGCTCCACTTCGTCAGTTTGTCCAATGCGGCCACTGCTCGGGACACCGCGGCGTCGCCGCCGGCCAACCGGGCCCGAACCGACGCCTCTTCCGCCCGGCCCCGAACCACTTCCACCGTGAGCCCGAGTTCCTCGACCACTTCACGGAGGAAGTCGCTGCGTCGCAGCAACGGCTCCAGCAGAACCACCTGGAGGTCTGGCCGGGCGATCGCCAGTGGCAAGCCGGGTAATCCCGCGCCGCTGCCAATATCCACGACCTGAGCTTCGGGCTCCAGGAGTTCGGCGATCGCCGCGGAGTTCAACAGGTGACGATCCCACAGCCGGCCTACCTCCCTCGGTCCGAGCAAGCCGCGCTCCACTCCGGCGGTCGCCAATACCTCGGCGTACCGCTGAGCCAGGCCCAGCCGTGGGCCGAAGACTTCCGCGGCGGCGTTGGGCATGGCGGCATCCTGGGCGCACGGATCGCCATGTTTCACGTGAAACATCCCTCCGCTCTCCCGTGCTCGTCCGGCAGTTCGTCGGGCTGTCGAGTCGGCGGGAACTACATCCCTGTAACTCTGATCACGGCCCGATCACGCTTGGTCACGAGTCAGTCGCGAAGGACGACGACCCGACGGGTCGGCTCCACGCCCTCGCTTTCGCTGTGCACCCCCGGCACCGCGGCGACCGCGTCGTGAACGATCTTCCGCTCGAACGGCGTCATCGGCGACAGCTGTTCGCGCTCGCCGGTCTCGGCCACTCGGCGTGCCACCTTGTCGCCGAGCGACGCCAGTTCCTCCCGGCGTCGCCGGCGCCAGCTCGCGACGTCCAGCATCAGCCGGCTGCGGACGCCGGTCTTCTGGTGCACCGCCAGGCGCGTCAGTTCCTGAAGCGCATCGAGCACCTCGCCGCCGCGGCCCACCAGCTTATTCAGATCATCGCTCCCGTCGATGCTCACCACCGCGCGGTTGCCTTCGACGTC
>JAVROZ010000607.1:0-4497 GCA_032162485.1 Mycobacterium sp. | reverse complement strand
TCAGCACCGAGTGCCGTGACGACCGGTCGCAGGAGTTTCCGCGGATCAACGAGACCTTGTTGGGCGGCAGGCACCGCTTCGGCTACACGCTGGGCTTCGAGGGCGGCTATCTGTCCGCCGGGGCTACGGAGATGTCCACATCGCTGTACAAGCACGACTACGCCACCGGATCCAGCGAGGTCGCCCCGCTCGATCCCGCTCTTTTGATCGGCGAGATGTCTTTCGTGCCGAACCCGACGGGGTCCTCAAGAAAAGCCGCCGAAGACGACGGCATTTTGATGGGCTATGGGCATCATCGGGGTCGCGACGAAGGCCAACTGCTGTTGCTGGACGCTGCGACCCTGGAGTCGGTCGCGACGGTGCACCTGCCCCAGCGGGTGCCGATGGGCTTTCACGGCAATTGGGCGCCCACCGGGTAGGGTTTGGTAGCCAGGATTGTTATCTTTGCAACCCTGATGCCGCGCCCTAGGCGTGCGCTACAGTGACTCAAGCCACAGAGCACCTGGTGGCGGATTCGCGCGTCGACGGAAGGATCTCCCATGGGCGTCAGCATCGAGGTCAATGGACTCACGAAGTCGTTCGGTTCTTCGAGGATCTGGGAAGACGTCACCCTCGAGGTCCCCTCCGGTGAGGTCAGCGTGTTGCTGGGACCCTCCGGTACCGGCAAGTCCGTGTTCCTGAAGTCCCTCATCGGTCTGCTGCGGCCGGAGCGCGGCTCGATCATCATCGACGGCACCGACATCATCGAATGTTCGGCCAAAGAGCTCTACGAGATCCGCACTCTGTTCGGTGTGCTGTTCCAGGACGGCGCGCTGTTCGGCTCGATGAACCTCTTCGACAACACCGCCTTCCCGCTGCGTGAGCACACCAAGAAAAAGGAAAAGGAAGTCCGTGACATCGTCATGGAGAAGCTGACCATGGTCGGCCTTGGCGGTGACGAGAAGAAGTTCCCCGGTGAGATCTCCGGTGGTATGCGCAAGCGTGCCGGCCTGGCCCGCGCCCTGGTGCTTGACCCACAGATCATTCTCTGCGACGAGCCCGACTCGGGTCTGGACCCGGTCCGCACCGCCTACCTGAGCCAGTTGATCATGGACATCAACGCCCAGATCGACGCCACCATCCTCATCGTGACACACAACATCAACATCGCCCGGACCGTTCCGGACAACATGGGCATGCTGTTCCGCAAGCACCTGGTCATGTTCGGACCCCGCGAAGTGCTGCTGACCAGTGACGAGCCAGTGGTGCGCCAATTCCTCAACGGCCGCCGTATCGGCCCGATCGGCATGTCCGAGGAAAAGGACGAAGCCACCATGGCCGAAGAGCAGGCGGCCCTGGATGCCGGCCAGCACGCGGGTGGTGTCGAGGACATCGAGGGCGTGCCGCCGCAGATCCAAGCGTCACCCGGCATGCCGGAGCGCAAAGCGGTGGCTCGGCGTCAGGCCCGCGTCCGCGCAATGTTGCACTCCCTGCCAAAGGATGCCCAGGCCGCGATTCTCGACGACCTCGAGGGCACCCACAAGTACTCGTCGCACGAGTACTGATCCGCCCTGGCGGGTATCGGCGTCGACAGACGCGATTTGGCGTTTCAGGCTGGCTGCCGCCGCTCTGTGCTCAAGGAGATTTCAGGGTCCTCCTGCGGTCCGATGCGCTTGGCATACGGCTGCCACCACCTAATTTCCAGCGAATTCGGGGTAACTTGCCGCCTGTTGCTCTTGACGGAAACGCCTAAACGGGTCAATCTGTTGGGCAGCATGTGGCATATATGTCTGAGGGACGTCGAGATCGCCAGCCAGCGCCGATCTCCCTTGGACTGCTAATTGCCGTGGCTATTTGAGGAATGCGCCGGCCTGCGCTATTGTTGGACGTTGCGCTGGCTACTTCCTGCCCACCTCACACTCGCCTCTTGACACCGTGGTCTTAGCCTGAGTCCCTAACCGGGGCTCAGCTACTTGGTTGCGTGCGTGAGATCCGGACAGTTCGTCCGCCAGCCGAACCGACACAATTATCTGCGGCGAACAGTCCCGGTGGGCAACCGCCCGGTTTTCGGGGCCCTCGTACGTCGCACGAGGTGCTGGAAGGACGCATCTTGGCTGATTTCCGCCAGAGCTCAAACAACTCCGTACCCGGAGCGCCCAATCGGGTGTCCTTTGCCAAGCTCCGTGAACCGCTTGAGGTTCCGGGGCTGCTTGACGTGCAGACCGACTCGTTCGAATGGCTGATCGGCTCGCAGGACTGGCGCGACCGCGCGCTGGACCGTGGTGAGGTGACTCCCAAGGGCGGCCTCGAAGAGGTGCTTGACGAGCTTTCACCGATCGAGGACTTCTCCGGCTCGATGTCGCTGTCTTTCTCCGACCCCCGCTTCGACGAAGTCAAGGCGCCGGTTGACGAGTGCAAAGACAAGGACATGACCTACGCGGCGCCGCTGTTCGTCACGGCTGAGTTCATCAACAACAACACCGGCGAGATCAAGAGCCAGACGGTGTTCATGGGTGACTTCCCGATGATGACGGAGAAGGGCACCTTCATCATCAACGGCACCGAGCGCGTGGTGGTCAGCCAGTTGGTGCGATCGCCCGGTGTGTACTTCGACGAGTCCATCGACAAGTCCACCGAGAAGATGCTGCACAGCGTCAAGGTGATTCCCAGCCGCGGTGCGTGGCTGGAGTTCGACGTCGACAAGCGCGACACCGTGGGTGTGCGCATTGACCGCAAGCGCCGCCAGCCGGTCACCGTGCTGCTCAAGGCGCTGGGCTGGAGCAACGAGCAGATCCACGAGCGGTTCGGCTTCTCCGAGATCATGATGGGGACGCTGGAGAAGGACAACACCGCAGGCACCGACGAGGCGCTGTTGGACATCTACCGCAAGTTGCGTCCAGGCGAACCGCCGACCAAGGAGTCCGCGCAGACCCTGCTGGAGAACCTGTTCTTCAAGGAGAAGCGCTACGACCTGGCCCGCGTGGGCCGCTACAAGGTCAACAAGAAGCTGGGCCTGCACGTCGGGGACCCGATCACCAGCTCGACGCTGACCGAGGAAGACGTCGTCGCCACCATCGAGTACCTGGTCCGGCTGCACGAGGGCCAGTCCGTGATGACGGTCCCGGGCGGGTCCGAGGTTCCGGTGGAGACCGACGACATCGACCACTTCGGCAACCGCCGGTTGCGCACGGTGGGCGAGCTGATCCAGAACCAGATCCGGGTCGGCATGTCTCGGATGGAGCGCGTCGTCCGCGAGCGGATGACCACTCAGGACGTCGAGGCGATCACGCCGCAGACCCTGATCAACATCCGGCCCGTCGTCGCCGCGATCAAAGAGTTCTTCGGCACCAGCCAGCTGTCGCAGTTCATGGACCAGAACAACCCGCTTTCGGGCCTCACCCACAAGCGTCGTCTGTCGGCGCTTGGGCCCGGTGGTCTATCCCGTGAGCGTGCCGGCCTGGAAGTCCGGGACGTGCACCCCTCGCACTACGGCCGGATGTGCCCGATCGAGACGCCGGAGGGTCCCAACATCGGGCTGATCGGGTCGCTGTCGGTGTACGCCCGCGTCAACCCGTTCGGGTTCATCGAGACGCCGTATCGCGAGGTCATCAACGGTGTGGTCTCCGACAAGATCCACTACCTCACCGCCGACGAGGAGGACCGCCACGTCGTGGCGCAGGCCAACTCACCGATCGACGCCGACGGCCAGTTCCTCGAACCGCGTGTCCTGGTCCGCCGGAAGGCGGGCGAGGTGGAGTACGTGCCTTCGTCCGAGGTGGACTACATGGATGTCTCACCGCGCCAGATGGTGTCGGTGGCCACCGCGATGATTCCGTTCCTCGAGCACGACGACGCCAACCGCGCCCTGATGGGTGCCAACATGCAGCGCCAGGCGGTTCCGCTGGTGCGTAGCGAGGCACCGCTGGTGGGCACCGGGATGGAGTTGCGTGCGGCCATCGACGCCGGCGACGTCGTCGTCGCCGAGGAGGCTGGTGTCATCGAGGAGGTGTCGGCCGACTACATCACCGTCATGCACGACGCCGGCACGCGGCGCACCTACCGGATGCGTAAGTTCGCCCGTTCCAACCACGGCACCTGCGCCAACCAGTCCCCGATCGTGGACGCTGGCGACCGGGTGGAAGCCGGCCAGGTGATTGCCGACGGCCCATGCACCGAGAACGGTGAGATGGCCCTGGGCAAGAACCTGCTGGTGGCGATCATGCCGTGGGAGGGTCACAACTACGAGGACGCCATCATCCTGTCCAACCGCCTCGTCGAAGAGGACGTGCTCACCTCGATCCACATCGAGGAGCACGAAATCGACGCCCGCGACACCAAGTTGGGCGCCGAGGAGATCACCCGGGATATCCCGAACGTCTCCGACGAGGTCCTGGCTGACCTGGACGAGCGCGGCATCGTGCGCATCGGTGCCGAGGTCCGCGACGGCGACATCCTGGTCGGCAAGGTCACCCCGAAGGGGGAGACCGAGCTGACTCCGGAGGAGCGGCTGCTGCGCGC
>JAVROZ010000606.1:0-2962 GCA_032162485.1 Mycobacterium sp. | reverse complement strand
GATCGACGCGTTGCCGCTGACGGTCAACGGCAAACTCGACAAGCGCGCCCTGCCGGCGCCGGAGTACCAGGATGGCGATCGCTATCGCGCCCCGGCCACCCTCACCGAAGAGATCCTGGCAGGCATCTACAGCCGGGTGCTCGGTGTCGTGCGCGTCGGCGTCGACGACTCGTTCTTCGATTTGGGTGGCGACTCGCTGCTGGCAATGCGCCTGGTCGCTGCGATCAACAAGAGCCTGGACGCCGGCCTCGCGGTGCGCGCCCTGTTCGAGGCACCCACGGTGGCACAGTTGGCACTCCGTGTCGGTGGGGGTGCGGTCCGGCTTGAGCCACTGGTGGCTGCGCAGCGGCCCGGGGTAATTCCGTTGTCGTATGCCCAGAGCCGATTGTGGTTCCTGGACCAGTTGCAGGGGCCCTCACCGATCTACAACATGGCGGCGGGACTGCGGCTGGTCGGGCGGCTAAACGCCGAGGCGTTGGGTGCGGCGCTGGCCGACGTGGTGGGCCGCCACGAGAGTCTGCGCACGCTCTTCCCTTCGGTTGAGGGGATACCCCAGCAGCAGGTGATGCCCGCCGAGTGGGCGGACTTCGGCTGGCAGATTCTTGACGCCACCGGTTGGTCAACCAGCCGGCAGGGCGAGGCCGCTGGCGCAGCGGCACGTTACACGTTTGACCTGATGGCCGAGATCCCTTTCCGCGCAAAGCTTTTCCGTGTTGGCGACGACGAGCACGTGCTGGTGGTCGTGGTGCACCATATCGCCGCCGACGGCTGGTCGATCACTCCGCTGGTGCGCGACCTGGGAGTGGCCTACGCGAGCCGCTGTGCCGGGCAACCCCCCGACTGGGCGCCGTTGCCCGTGCAGTACGTCGATTACACGCTGTGGCAGCGCGCCCAGCTCGGCGAACTGCAGGATCCGCACAGCCGCATCGCCGGCCAGCTGGCCTACTGGCAGCACGCCCTGGCCGGGATGCCCGAGCGGCTGCAGCTGCCCACAGATCGGCCCTACCCGCCGGTCGCCGACTACCGCGGCGCGAGCGCGACCGTCGATTGGCCGGCCCAGCTGCAGCAGCGAGTCGCCCGGGTGGCCCGCGAGCACAACGCGACCAGTTTCATGGTGGTGCAGGCCGCCCTGGCGGTGCTGCTGGCCAAGGTCAGCGCGAGCAGTGATGTGGCGGTGGGGTTCCCGATCGCCGGCCGGCGCGACCCCGCACTCGATCAGTTGGTGGGGGATTTCGTCAACACGTTGGTACTGCGGATCGATCTGGGTGGGGATCCCACCATCACCGAGCTGCTGGCCCAGGTGCGCGCACGCAGCCTGGCCGCCTATGAGCACCAGGACGTGCCTTTTGAGGTTCTGGTGGATCGCCTTAATCCGACCCGGAGCCTGACCCATCATCCGCTGGTGCAGGTGTTGTTGGCGTGGCAGAACTTCGCCGGGCAGTCCGCTGGACAGGGCCAAGAAGCCGCGGGAATGGCTTGGGGTGACCTGCGGGCAACCCCGTTGTCGGCGGACACCCACGCTGCCCGCCTGGACCTGACATTCTCCCTTGGGGAGCGCTGGAGCGAGGCCGGCGAGCCCGCCGGAATCGGCGGAACGGTGGAGTTTCGCACCGACGTGTTCGACGCGTCCAGCATCCAAACGCTGACCGAGTGGCTGCGGCGGGTTTTGGAGGCGATGACCGCCGAGCCCAGCCGGCGGTCGTCGTCAATCGATGTGCTCGACGATGCCGAGCATGCCCACCTGGCCAAGGTCGGCAACCGGGAGGTATTAACTGCCCCGGCACCACCCGCGGTATCGGTACCGGTGTTGTTCGCAGCGCAGGTGGCGCGCACCCCCGAGGCGGCGGCGGTGACCTTCGAAGGCCGCTCGATGACTTACCGGGAGCTCGAAGAGGCCGCCAACCGGCTGGCGCACCTGTTGACCGAGCACGGAGTGGGCCCGGGACAGTCTGTGGCGCTGTTGCTTTCGCGTTCAGCCGAGGCGATCGTCGCAATTGTGGCGGTCCTCAAAACCGGGGCCGCCTACCTGCCTATCGACCCAGCGCTGCCGGCCGCCCGGATCGGGTTCATGATTGCCGACGCCGGGCCGATCGTCGCCCTGACCACCACCGGGCTTGCCGGCCGGCTGGACGGGTGCGAGCTGCCGGACATCGATCTCGAGGACCCCCGCATCCAGGCTCATACTTCCAGTGGTCCGTTGACGCCTTTGCCGGCGCCGGCCCCCGAGGATATTGCCTACCTCATCTACACCTCCGGTACCACAGGTGTCCCGAAGGGGGTGGCCGTCACCCACCACAACGTCATCCAACTGGTCGACTCGCTTCAGGCACATCTGCCGCCGGCGGGGGTGTGGTCGCAGTGGCATTCGCTGGCCTTCGACGTGTCGGTGTCCGAGACTTGGGGTGCGTTGCTGCACGGCGGCCGCCTGGTGGTGGTGCCCGAGTCGGTGGCAGGGTCGCCCGAAGACCTCCACGCCCTACTCGTCACCGAACAAGTCAGCGTGCTGAGGCAAACGCCGTCCGCGGCGGAGTTGCTATCACCTGAGGGCTTGGATTCGACGGCGTTGGTGCTGGCCGGTGAGGCCTGCCCGGCCGAGCTGGTGGATCGCTGGGCGCCGGGGCGGGTGATGATCAACGCGTACGGAACCACCGAGACCACGGTGGATGCCTCGATCAGCGCTTCGCTAACACCTGGTTCGGTGGCGCCGCCGATCGGTTCGCCGTTGTCGGGGGCGGCGCTGTTCGTACTCGATGGATGGCTGCGTCCGGCGCCGATCGGTGTGGTCGGTGAGTTGTATGTGGCCGGCGCCGGTGTGGGCGTTGGGTATTGGCGGCGGGCTGGTTTGACCGCGTCGCGGTTTGTGGCCTGCCCGTTCGTCGGCGCGGGCAGTATCGGACAACCTGGACAACGGATGTATCGCACTGGGGATCTGGTGCGTTGGGGCGCTGATGGGCAGCTGCAG
>JAVROZ010000605.1:0-2593 GCA_032162485.1 Mycobacterium sp. | reverse complement strand
GAGCAGCTGACAGGTATCCTCACCAACCTTTCCGATCCTGGCGTGTCATACCACACCAAGGACGGGTTGGTCGAAGGCGGCATCGGCTCGGGCGAGGGCCACGTTATGGACCACGAACTGAGGAAGGCTTACCGGAACGGGGAACTGCCGCTGTCCTTTGTGGTGTCCAACATCCAGGAGAACGGTCCGACGACGGCCACCGCCGACGTCGCCATCTCCGGTCCCAAGCTCCCGGCACCGGTCACCAAGAACCTCATGTTCGTCAATCAGCCCACCGGCTGGGTGCTGTCGAGTCCTTCCGCGACGCAATTGGTGCAGGCGGTCTCAGGTCTGTGACGCAGGATCGCTAGCGAGCTGACGCGATTCAGCCACTGCACGCGGAGCGAGTGACGGGATTCGAACCCGTGTATACGGCTTTGCAGGCCGCTGCCTAGCCGCTCAGCCACACCCGCGCGAACCCCTACCGTGCCAGCACCACTGCTGGTAGCCCAGTGTTTGCATCGACCTGATCATTTCGGTCCGGCGCTGCTGATCGTTACTCCACGTCTCCACCGATGACTCGCCCGTTGAGGCTGCTGTTGTACTGCGGGCAGTACGCGAGTGTCGCCGCATCCACGATATTTATTGCGGTCACCTCATCGCCGCTGCCCGAGTCGCCGGCCAAGCCCAGCCTTGCTACGCCGTCGCCAGCCAAGATGATGCTGGAGGCCTGTAGGTCACTCTGGCCTTGCTCTTTGGCGTCGCAAACTTGCTGCGCCAGCGGGATGATCGCCCGTGCTGCCGCTTCCGTCGTCGGCGGATTGAACACGCGCGTCAGGTAATCAACGAAGAAGGTCTCGCCGCTGCCCGGCCCCGGCTCAGCGCGCGCGGCTGGGGCCGCGGCCAACGCGATAGTTGCCATAGCCACTGCGATCGCGCGTACTTTGCCTGTCACGTTGTCCTCCCGACCAAACTCCCTGCCGAATTCTCGGATTCGCTAAGAGGCTATTCGCAAACCGGGCCAAGCGGGCGGCAAAGCCTCGGTAAGGCTGTCCGATTCGTTCAAGACGTCGCATGGCGGGATGCCTAGCGTCGGAGGTATGGACAACAAACTGATTTCCACCGCCGTCGAGCTCGTGGCCAGCGACCTCCAGCGCTCGCTGGACTTCTACCGCCTGCTCGGCCTCGCCATCCCCGACACCGACAGCCCGCACGTCGAGGTCGAACTGCCTGGTGGCAACCGGCTGCTGTTCGACACGGAGGAGACGATCGCAAGCTTCCATCCCGGGTGGACGCCACCGAGATCGCCCGGACGAGTCGTACTGGCTTTCGGACTAGCGGCACCGCCGGATGTCGACGCGTTGTTCAGCCGGGTCACCGATGCCGGTCATCCGGGAACCTTGAAGCCCTTCGACGCTCCGTGGGGTCAGCGTTATGCCACGGTGACCGATCCGGACGGGACCGCGGTCGATCTCTACGCCCCGTTGCCAAGCTGACTGGCGGGCACGCCAGCGAGCTCCCGCACCTGCCGAGACAGGTGCGCCTGGTCCGCGTACCCGCTTGTGGTGGCAGTATCTGCAGCGGACATACCGGAGTTCAGCAGCCCGACCGCCTTGCGGAATCGCAGGATTCGACGCAGCGTCGCCGGGCCATAGCCGTACACCACGGCACACTGCCGTTGCAGATTCCTTGTCGACCAACCGATTTCGTCGGCAACCGAGTGCACTGCGGCCCCGCTGCCAAGTCGTTCGGTGACGTGGCGCAGAACGGCCAGTGGCCACGGTGCGGTTTCTCGGCCGCTCTCGGCCCGAAGCAGACGCTCGGTGCATTGCATCAACGAACCGCCACCGACGTTGGGCCGCAACAGCTTCAGTGCGACCCGGTTGTCTCGCAACTCGGCGGCCGGGATTCCCAGCAGTCGGGGCAGCACACCGGGCCGAAACCGAATCCCCGCCGCGACAGCACATTCTTGCTCACTGACGAACGCGGTGGTGTCCGGCCCAGCGACCAACACACTGTCATCCATTTCGACGAGATCCATGCAGCCATCGGGTAGGACCCGCGCCTCCCGTGGTGCATCGGAGATCCAGACGCACTCTGCCAGCCCGCGCAGAGCTCCGGGAGCGGGCACCTCGCGATAGCTCACCTGATCCACCCTAGCCGCGGCCGCTCAACGCTCGGAGTCGAGCGCCGCCATCTGCGCGGCACCGTAGCGGTCGCCCGCCACGGCCTCTGCCGGCACTGCCTTCTCGATCAGAATCAACTGTTCGTCGGTCAGCGCCACCTCGGTCGCGCCGAGCGCCTCGGCCAACCGCTCCCGGGTCCGTGCGCCTAGCACCGGAACGATATCGGTCCCGCGGGAGGCCACCCAGGCGATCGCCGCCTGAGCCACCGACACCCGGAGTTCATTGGCAACACCTCGCAGCGTGTCGACCAGAGCCAGGTTGCGGTCCAGGTTGTCGCCCACAAAGCGCGGCCTCTCGGATCGGAAATCTCCTTGTCCACCACTGGATTTCGTCCAATGTCCGCCGATCAGTCCGCCAGACAACACGCCGTATGCGGTCACCCCGATGCCCAGTTCACGGCAGGTGTCCAGGATGTCGCGCTCCACGCC
>JAVROZ010000604.1:0-7368 GCA_032162485.1 Mycobacterium sp. | reverse complement strand
CCTGCGGGATGTCGGGGGCGTTGGTCATGGCGATCAGCGCGTTGGTGTTGGCCGGGTTGCCGGTCACGCCGATGCGGACGTCGTCCGCGGCGACCTCGTTGAGGGCCTTGCCCTGGGCCGTGAAGATCGCGCCATTGGCTTCCAGCAGGTCGCCGCGCTCCATGCCCGGTCCCCGCGGACGGGCTCCGACCAGCAGGGCCAGGTTCACGCCGTCGAAAATCTTGTTGGCGTCCGCGCCGATCTGGACGCCGGCCAGCAGCGGGAAGGCGCAGTCGTCGAGCTCCATCACGACGCCCTCGAGCGCCTTGAGCGCAGGCTCGATCTCGAGCAGACGCAGCTCGATCGGACGATCCGGGCCCAGCAGCGATCCACTGGCCAGGCGGAACAACAGGCTGTAGCCAATCTGGCCGGCGGCACCGGTGACGGCAACCTTCAGAGGACTTGCGCTCACGTCGGTTCTGCTCCTTTAACGATCTTCAAAAGACACCGTGGTTTCGGGTCGAAACTAGCGCACCGCCACCGCCACAAATTCTTCGGTCCAGCGAGCACCGCCTGTTCATCGTCAGCTCGCTGGGAATTAGCTGTCGACGACACACTTTGTTCGGCCGCGCCAGCTCCGGCCGCGTAGCATTGGCCACCGCCAACGCACCTGCGCTGCGAACGGAGGTGGACGTGTTCCCAGGGTTTGATTCATTGCCTGAGGCACTGAGACCGGTCGCAAGGCCCCGTCGGGAGCACGTGCATCCGGTTCCCAATCCGCCGGCCCAGACGTTGGTCGATTGCGGTCTCTACGTAGACGGTCAGCGGTTGTCCGGCAACTACACATTCGCCGACGCGCTGGCCAAGGTCCGCGAGATTGGGCAGCCTGGACAAGAGGCGTTCGTCTGGGTCGGGCTGCATGAGCCCGACGAGGCTCAGATGCAGGATGTCGCAGACGTCTTCGGGCTGCACCCGCTGGCCGTCGAGGACGCCGTGCACGCCCACCAGCGGCCCAAGCTGGAGCGCTACGACGACTCACTTTTCCTGGTGCTGAAAACCGTCAAGTACGTCCCGCACGAATCGGTCTCACGGGCGCGCGAGATCGTCGAGACCGGCGAGATCATGATCTTCGTCGGCAAGGACTTCGTGGTCACGGTCCGGCACGGCGATCACGGCGGACTGCACGACGTCCGCAAACGCATGGACTGCGACCCCGAGCACCTGCGGCTGGGACCGTACGCGGTGATGCACGCCATTGCCGACTACGTAGTCGACCACTACTTGGACGTGACAGCGCTGATGGAAGACGATGTGGACGCTATCGAGGTGGTGGCGTTCGCACCGGAACGCTCGATCGACGTCGAGCCGATCTACATGCTCAAGCGTGAGGTCGTCGAGATGCGCCGGTGCGTGGCTCCGCTGTCGGGCGCTTTCCAGCGGATGCAGGTCGAAAGCAAAGACCTGATCTCCAAGGAGGTACGACGCTACCTGCGCGACGTGGCGGACCACCAGACCCAGGCGGCTGAGCAGATCGCCGCCTACGACGACATGCTCAACTCGCTGGTGCAGGCCGCGCTGGCGCGCGCGGGTATGCAGCAGAACATGGACATGCGCAAGATCTCGGCCTGGGCCGGTATCGTCGCGGTGCCCACCATGGTCGCCGGCATCTACGGCATGAATTTCCATTTCATGCCGGAACTGGACTCGAAGTGGGGCTACCCCTCGGTGGTCAGCGTCATGGTCGTCATCTGCGTGTTCCTCTACTTCAATTTCCGAAGGCGGGGCTGGCTCTAACCCGGTTGTACGGCACGGCGATTCGGGTCCCGCACGTCGACGCCGTCGTTCTCCCACGCCTGTCGCATGGCCTGCGCGCCCTTGAGGCGCACCCACGCCGCCTCGGTCGCCGTGATGGGTGTCGCGCCCAGGAACTGCACGGGGTCGCGCGGCGGATCCAGTGGCAGGTCGGCGATGTCGCTTCGGCCCAGCAGCACCGCGGTGAACGGGGCCCGACCCGACGGTCTCGTCCACAACGGCGAACCGAGGTCGATCAGCGCATCCGGGACCAGCACCACGCCGTCGACCGCCGGTGTCGCCGCCAGAATCGCCAGGCTGCGTGCCAGCCCGGTGGCCCGCCCGGGATCATGAAGGCTCAGCACGACTTCGGCTCGCGGTCCCCGAAGCTGGTCGGCGACCAACTCAGTTGGATCGGTCATCGGATAGCGCGAGCAGCCCAGCGACACGTAATGCACCAACCCGTTAGCGCGGAAGCGCAACACCTCGATGGGCTCGGCGCCCAAAAAGGTCACGCTCGCCGAATCGGGCTCGACGTCGAAGTGGTCGCGCAGGTATGCGCGGACCCGATCCACGATCAGCGTCACTGCGCGGGCGGCACAGTGAGGTTGGCACCGGAGTCGGCATCGAAGACAGCCAGCTTGCCTGCGTCGAAGGCCAGCTCGATCGACTTGCCGATGACTGCTTTCGAATTAGTGGGAACCCTTGCTACGAACTGGTTTTCGTGCACCTCTGACTCGGCGGCCACTTCGTCCAGTCGAGCCGAGTGCACTTGGGGACCCCCGGTGGTGAAATACACGTACTTGTCGGAGCCCAGCGATTCGACCAGGTCGACGGTGACCTCGAAGACGAGTGAACTGATGCGTTGGTAGGCATCGATCAACGCGGCATCCTGAATGTGCTCGGGCCGCGCCCCCACGATGATGTTGTCCGGCTTGGGGTGCTGCGCGATCGCCTGCGCAATCTGCGGTGCCAGCGTCACTTCGCCGAACGGCAGGTCCAGCCCGACCGATGTCAACGTCGCCGGAAAGAAATTCATCGCCGGCGAACCGATGAAGCCGGCCACAAAGAGGTTTGCGGGCCGTTCGTAAAGCTCTGTGGGCGTGCCGATCTGCTGCGCGATCCCGCCGTGCATCACCACCACGCGGTCACCCAGCGTCATCGCCTCGGTCTGGTCATGGGTGACGTACACGGTGGTGGTACCCAGTCGCTTCTGCAACCGGGCGATCTCGCCGCGCATCTGCACCCGCAGCTTGGCGTCCAGATTGGACAGTGGCTCATCCATCAGGAATGCCTTGGGGTGGCGCACGATTGCCCGACCCATCGCGACCCGCTGCCGCTGACCACCCGACAACTGCGATGGCCTGCGATCCAAAAGACCGGTCAGGTCGAGAATCTTGGCTGTCTCGTCGACTTTCTGCGCGATGTCGGCCTTCCTTATCTTCGCCAAAGTCAGTGGGAACGCAATGTTCTGGCGCACCGTCATGTGCGGATACAGTGCATAGGACTGGAACACCATGGCGATGTCGCGGTCCTTGGGCGCCTTCTCGTTGACCCGCTCGCCGCCGATGCGCAGCTCCCCAGACGAGATATCTTCCAGCCCAGCAATCATGTTCAGTGTGGTGGTCTTGCCGCACCCGGACGGACCGACCAGAATTAAGAACTCCCCGTCGGCGATGGTGACGCTGAGGTCCTGCACAGCGGTGTGACCGTCGGGGTAACTCTTGTTGAGGTGTTCGAGCACAATCTCGGCCATCGCGCTATCCCTTCACAGCGCCAGAGGTCAACCCGGCGACAATCCGTCGTTGGAAGATGAGAACAAAGACAATGATCGGGATCGTGATCACGATCGCGCCGGCCGCAATCGATCCGGTCGGCTCCTCGAATTGCGAACTACCGGTGAAATTGGCGATTGCAACCGGCGCGGTGATCGCGGCTTTGGTAGCGGTCAGCGACAACGCGAGCAGCAGGTCGTTCCAGGCGAAGATGAACACCAGGATCGCCGCGGTCACCAGTCCGGGCGCAGCCAGCGGTGCGATTACCTTGAGGAACGCCTGAGCCGGCGTGGCGCCGTCCATCTTGGCCGCCTTCTCCAGGTCCCAAGGGATCTCCCGAAAGAACGCCGAGAGCGTGTAAATGGCGAGTGGCAACGCGAAAGTGATGTACGGCAGTATCAGGCCCGGCCAGGTGTCGAACAACCCGACTGCGCGTTCGATGTTGAACAGCGGTGTCACCAACGAGATCGCCGGGAACATGGTGATCAGCAGCGTCATGCCGATCAGCAGCCGCTTGCCCGGAAAGTCAAGCCGCGCAACGGCATAGGCCGCCATTGCGCCGAGCACCACCGCGATCACGGTGGCGGTCAACCCGATTCCGATCGAATTGATCAATGCCGAACTGAAGAAGTCACCGCGGAAGATACCGCGATAGTTGTCCAGGGTCACCGACGACGGAAACAGCTTGCCGTCCTTGACCGTTGACGTCGGTTTGAGCGACAGGCTGAAGATCCACAGCACCGGCAACATCGCGTACAGCACCACGAGGGTGTCGATGACGAGCCAGAACGCGGCGCGTCGGGTGGCCGGTGGTGCGGTCCTCATTACGATCTACCGGCTTCCATCCCGGGCGCCGCGGCACCGAACAACCTGATGAAGACGATCGCGATGATTCCCACACAAAGGAAAATCAGCACGCTGATCGCCGAGCCCAGGCCGACATTGAAACCCTTGAACAGATTGTCGTAACCGAGGATCGACACAGAGCCCGTGTCGTTGTCGCCCGCTGTCAACACATAAATGTTGTCGAAGATGCGGAACGCGTCCAAGGTCCGGAAGAGTAACGCCACCACGACCGCGGGCTTGATGGTCGGCAGGATGATCCTCGTCAACCGCTGCCACGCGTCCGCGCCGTCGACCTGCGCCGCCTTGAGCAGGTCCTCGGGGACCAGCGCCAGGCCGGCCAGCAGCAACAAAGCCATGAACGGTGTCGTCTTCCAGACTTCGGCGAGCACAACGACGCCCAGCGACGGAATCTGTTGGGTCAGTGGCGCGCTGCCGTCGGGCAACAGGTTGGCCAGATAACCAGTGCCCGGCGTCCAGGCGTAGTACCAGCTGTAGGACGCGACCACCGTGACGATGCCATAGGGGATCAGAACTGCGGTGCGCACCAGGCCCTTGCCGATCATGGTGCGGTGCATCACCAGCGCCAGGGACAAGCCGAGGACGAATTCGACAGTCACCGAGGCCACCGTGATCCCTACGGTCACTCCCAGTGCGGTCCACCAGTACTGGTCGGTCAGGATCGTCTGGTAGTTGTCCAAGCCGATGAATGCGGTGTCAGTGGGGGAGGCCAGGCTGTTGCGCTGCAGACTCAGCCATACCGCGTAGCAGATCGGGTAAGCGGTCACCGCCAACATGAGTGTCGTCGCAGGGGCGATCAGCAGGAACGCCAGCCGGCGCTCGGGGCTGATCCTGCGTCGTTTCTCATCGCCTCGATCGACGTCGTCATCGTCGACGCGCACTAGACGCCGCTCGGCGCCGCGAACTGGCGGTACCCACAGCGCGTCGCGGCCCGCTGCGTCCTCGCCGGTGGGGAGGCGATGACGGGCGCTCACGGCAGCAAGCCCTTGCCGTCGATCGCCTTTTTCACCTGGACGCTCAGTTCGTCGGCCGTGCGCTCCGGGTCGATCGCGGTGACGGGACTCAGCGTCGTGGACATTCGGATGGACACCGCCTGGTAGGCGGGCGTCGCGGGCCGTGCCGCAGCATCGGTGAGCTGCTGACGAATGGTGCCGTACATCGGGTACTTCGCCTGGAACTGCGGGTCGGAATACAGCGACGTCCGCACCGGTGGCAGCCCGCCCTCCAACGAGATGTATTTCTGGCTTTGCAGGCTGCGTAAGCACCTGACGGCATCGAACGCTTCGGCCCGATGACGGGTGGTGCTGGCCACAGCCAGGTTCAACCCGCCGATCGTCACTTTGGCCGGCTGTCCGGCGACCGATCCGGGGTACCGCGCGAAATTGAACACCTTCTGGCTGGCCGCATAGGCGATCCGGAACTGTTCGTCGCTCGGCGCGAACGTGCCGACGCCGTTGATGCTGCCGGCCAGCTCGGGGAGGCGGTTGAGCGGCAGAAACGCCACGCCGCCTTTCACCGCGTTCTCCAGCAGAGATGCCAATACATAGGGCCAGTTGACTTCTAGCGCGGCCTTGCCCTGTTCGACCGCCAACCGCGCGTTGCCCTCGTCGCTGCGGCTAATCGACGGGTCGGCGCCGGGCGCGGTCGCCACCGATTTGATAATCCGCAGCGCCGCCACGGTGGCGGCACGGTGCTGCGGGGTATCGGTCAGGGTGACGCGCTTGCCGTCCTCGGAGAGCACCTCACCGCCGGCGCTGGCCAGCAGGGTGTTGAACCACACCACCACGCCCTCACCCTGGCTGCCCTGGCCGGCGATCCAACTCGGCTGGCCGGCCGCGTGCAAGCGGGTCGCTTCGGCCACCATGCCAGCCCAGTCGCGCGGCGGTTGGCGCACCAAATCGGCCCGGTACCAAAGTAATTGAGTGTTGGTGGCGACAGGCGCGGCGTACAGCCGGTGGTTCCAAGTGGCCGTCTTGAGTGGCCCCGGCAGCGTATCGACGCTGGCGTCGGTCTCGGCCCGCCCGGACGGGTCGTCGGACAGCGCCAACGCCCAGCCTGCTTCGGCGAATTCTGCGGTCCACACCACGTCAACGGCCATGACGTCCAGGGTGTGGTCATGCCCGGTCAGCCGACGGGCGAGTTGCAGCCGCTGTTCATCGGGAGATCGGGCCAGGCTCACGTGTTGGATGCTGTAGCGACCGTCGGCCTGGGCCGTGCAGCGCTGCGCCACCGCGGTAAACGTCGCCCCGTCGGTGGCCGGCGTGTAGAAGCTGATCACCACACCGTTAGCGCCGGAACCGCAGGCTGGAATCACCGACGCGGTGATCAACGCCGCCAGCACGGCCGATGCCCACCGCCGCACCCGCCCGCGACGACTCACCAACGCTTCGTCCCCCGCAAGCCTTCGCGCCCCAGGTCAGATCGCTAGACGCGCCAAAAGATCTCGCGCCTTCTCTGCGTTCTGCGGATCGCAGAGGACGTCGTAGCGGCCGGCCACCAACTGCATGGTCGAGCTGAAGTCTCTGGTCCCGCGCGCCATGGCGTATGGGACCGCGGACGTGATCAGCCCGAAGAAAACGCCCGCGACCAAACCGGTGATCAGCGCGCCCCATGGACTGGGGCTGAAAAACCCGAGCACCAGCCCGATGAACAGACCGAGCCAGGCGCCGCTCAGCACTCCACCGCCGAGCACCTTGCCCCAGCTCAGGCGCCCGGTGACGCGTTCTACCTGCATGAGGTCGACGCCGACGATGGTCACTTGCTGGACCGGAAACTCCTGATCGGAGAGGTAGTCGACGGCGCGCTGCGCCTCGGCGTAGGTCGGATAAGAACCGACGGGCCAGCCTTTGGGCGGGGTGGGTAATCCGGGCACACTGCGCCGGCCCGCCGCCCCACCTGCTGGCGGTTGTCCGGGTTGGAATGGGCTAGTCATCGGTCCTCATTCTCCTCCTGCCCGACT
>JAVROZ010000603.1:0-3916 GCA_032162485.1 Mycobacterium sp. | reverse complement strand
AATAGCGGCCTGGCGCAAGGTATTCGGCGACAACTTCTTCTATATTCTCTACTTCCAGGAGCCCGGCGTCGCCGAGGCCAACCTGGGCCGCGATCCGGCCACCACGATCCGGCGCATACTCGCCGCTCCTTCCCCGAGCGAGGAAAAATCCGCTCTGATGTCACGGCCCGGCCCACAAGGCTTTGTCGAGCGGCTGCTCGAGCCGAAGGAGCTGCCGGACTGGCTGAGCCAAGACGAACTCGACCACTACATCGAGCAGTTCACCCGCACCGGGTTCAGCGGTGCGCTGAACTGGTACCGCAACTTCGATCGCAATTGGGAACTAACCGCCGACACAGCAGCCACCACGATCACCGTTCCGTCGCTGTTCCTCGCGGGCGCCGACGACCCGGTCCTGTCATTTACCACTACCGACCGTTATGCGGAGGTGGTCCGCGGTCCCTACCGTCAGCTGATCATCGACGGTGCAGGACACTGGATCCAACAGGAGCGACCCGACGAGGTCAACGAGGCGCTGTTGAACCTAATGTCAGAAGTGCACGGGCAATGACCGCCCAGGTCCGCTGTCGCGGGCATGGCACCTATCAAGAGAAAACACAACTAGTCGGGTGAGTGGTCTGCCGGAGACTGATGTGGCGCGGGTGCAGCGGTGGTGCCGAGGCAGGGTGCCCGAGCGTGTCCGTGACGAGGTTCGCGTCGAGGTCGATGTCGCCGATCGGCATTTGACGATCGTGGAGTGCCGACCTTCGTGGCGGGCGGACATGGGTGCGGAGTGGACCCGGTTCCCGATCGCCCGACTGCGCTACGTGAAGGCCAAGGGGTTGTGGTCGTTGTATTGGCGGGACCGCAACCTGCGGTTCCATGCCTACGATCTGGTAGCGCCTACGGTCAGTATCGAGGAGCTGCTCGCTGAGCTGGATCGCGATCCCACGGCGATCTTTTGGGGCTGAGGCCTTCGCTCATGCCGTCCTGACGGCCACGTCGGTGATCAGATCGGCTGGTCGGGCCAAGTCAAGAGTCTTGCGGGGTCGGTCGTTGAGTTCGTCGGCGACGCGCTGCAGTTCCTCGGGCGAGATGGTGCTCAGGTCAGTGCCTTTGGGGAAGTAGTCGCGCAGCAAACCATTCGTGTTCTCGTTACTGCCCCGCTGCCACGGCGAGTGCGCATCGCAGAAGTACACGCGGGTGCCGGTGGTGGCAGTGATCTGATGGTGCAGTGCCAGTTCTTTGCCCTGATCCCAGGTCAGTGTCCGTCGAAGCTGGGGCGCAAGAGTGCCCAGTGCGTCAGTGATGCCGTCGCGCATCGCCGCGGCGGTCGGCCGCCCAGTGGGCACGTGGATCAGGATCACGAAACGGGTGGTGCGTTCGACGAGAGTCCCTATCGCCGAACGGTTTCCGACACCCATGATGCAGTCACCTTCCCAGTGCCCGACCTGCACCCGGTCGCCAACTCGACGGGCCGATCCGCGATCATCGTCATGTTGGTGAGCCGACCCCGTCGCTCCAAGCCTTGGACCCGTCGTCGGCGCCGCCGGCGACGCCGCTTCGCCGGGCGGGTCAACGCGATCCTGGGGTCGTAGATCGCCTGATAGATCGACTCCGTACACAAGTGACGTTCCGGCTGCTCAGAGAACCGAAGCCGAAGCTCATGGGCAACTTGTTCGGGACTCCACCGCTTGCCCAACAACTCGGTGCGGAACATCAAACTGCACGCCGCCAGACATACCTGCGCCACCCTGATGCACCAGCAAGGAGTGTCGGTGGCGGCGATCGCGCGTGGATCCGCCACAAGGACGCCAGCCTGACGATGCGGCTGTATGCTCACTCGCAGTTTTTTGCACTGCAGGACGCAGGTGCGAGTTGGGATCGAGTTGTGACACTATGTGACACTGAGGCCCGACCCCAGGCGCGCTGAACAACGTTCCCGCAGGTCAGCGCCACCATGCCGATGTAGTTCAATGGCAGAACATCAGCTTCCCAAGCTGAATACGCGGGTTCGATTCCCGTCATCGGCTCCCCATCGACCAGGACTTTCGCCTGTTCGCCCGGACTTCGAGCGGCGCGCGGTCCCGTAACGGTCCCGTGCTCAGTCGGGGAAGTCGCCGGGCCGCTCCGTGAACAGCAGTGAACCGTCCTCACGGGTGGTAGCGATCGTGATCCCGTCATGCCTGCTCGCACTGACTATTTGCCACCAGCGAAAGGCTGACAGGCAACACTCCGCAAATGACCAAAATCCCTATTGCCTGAAGATTGGCGATATCGCGAATAGAGGCGATAGGAACTAGCATCATAGGGCTGTGGACCTGGTCGAAGGCCAAATATTCGAAGACGGGTCTTCGCGACGCGAGAATCTCTTGGATCGATCAGATCTCCCCGTAAACCCGGAGTTGGGAGCTGCGTCGCAGCGGGACTTCCTTCGCACGGTTTTGGACTCGTCGGTGGATGCCTACTGGGGCCTTGATGCGGGCGGTCATGTGCAGGAGTGGAACGTGGCGGCGGTTCAGATGTTCGGTTGGACCCGGGAGGAAGCGATCGGGCAGCTGCTGACGGATTTGCTCGTTACTCCCGATCAGCGCGAATGGGTTTCACAAGACATGCGCACCTACATAGACACCGGCCAATCTCCCGTGGTCGGTCAGATCTCAACGTTCACGCTGCTCCGTAAAGACGGCACCGACCTGCCGATCGAACTGATCGTGAACGCAGTCGGCTCCGGGCCGGAGCTAACCTTCCACGCCTTCGCTCGCGACATGACCACAGTGGTGGAGGCCCGCGCTATCCTGCGCGGCAGTGAGGCCACGTTCGAAGCGGTGTTCGACAATGCACCCATCGGGATTGCTGTCGTCGGTCTGGACGGCACCTTCCAGCGGGTCAACGAGGCGTTGTGCCGGATCACCGGATATCCAAGGCAGGAATTGACCGCGCTGAGGTTTCAGGACATCACCCATCCTGATGACGTCGATATCGACGTGAACGAGGCCACCCGCCTGTTAGAGGGCGAGATCAGCAGCTATCAGATGGACAAGCGCTATTACGCGAAGGACGGGCACCTTATTTGGGTTCATCTGTCGGGTTCCATCGTGCGCGAGCGGGACGGTCAGCCGTTGCACTTCATAGCCCACATTGAGGACATCTCGGCTCGTAAGCGCGACGATGACCTCCTTAGACGCCAGGCAACCCGTGATCCCTTGACCGGGGTGTTCAACCGCAGCCGGTTCGATGAGGAACTTGGCCGCTACAGGGCGCTGGCCCGCCGCCACGACTATGAGGATGAGGCGGCGGTGTTCATCATTGACGTCGACGGCCTCAAGCACGTCAACGACCAGAAGGGCCATGCGGCCGGAGATGAATACCTCAAGAGTGTGGCCGAAACGATCAGTCGGCGGCTGCGTCTTTCTGATGTTTTCGCCCGCATTGGCGGCGACGAATTCGCCGTCCTGCTGCCGCACACCTCCGCCGCCCAGGCCCAGCAAGTGGCCCGCGCGCTATCCGAACGGGTCAAGGCCAACTCACCTGGCAGCGTCTGCATCGGCATCGGCATGCTGCGCCCGGGCCAAATGGATGACGCTTTAGAACGGGCCGACCAAGCCATGTACCTGGCCAAACGAGCAGGCGGAGGGCGCATCTACCTGCGCTAACCCACAAGCGGTATCACGTTGCTCGCTTGACCGTCGCTTGACCGTCGGTCCGTCAGATGCTCACGGCGAATCTGTTTGCTGGCCCGACCTGTCCGGATCGATCGCGCCATCAACCACAAGGACACCTAGGGAATCACAAATACCGCCGCCCATCGAGTAGATCGTCAGCCGCCTGGTGGCCGAGGAGAGCACGAAGTCGTTGGAAACCATTGGGGTACAACGCTCTCAGCGAGGCGCCTAATGGGTTAGGTACACCCCGGACACCCACGCGGCGGTGGCGA
>JAVROZ010000602.1:0-3052 GCA_032162485.1 Mycobacterium sp. | reverse complement strand
GACGCCGCTGCCCGAACTGGCGTCCGTCGTGGAAAGCGGTGCCACGGCCGCTGTCGTCGTGGTCAATGGGGTAGCGGTCGGGGTCCTGGGACTCACCGATGAGATCCGTGTCGATGCCGCCGAGTCCGTCGCGGCGCTGACCGCGTTGACATCTGCGCCGCCGGTCCTGCTGACCGGGGACAACGGTTGCGCGGCCGGCCGCGTCGCCCGCAATGCGGGCATCACCGACGTGCGCGCCGCGTTGCTTCCCGACCAGAAGGTCGAGGCGGTGCGCGAACTGCAGGCCGCCGGTCACCGGGTCCTGGTTGTTGGCGACGGTGTCAACGACGCTCCCGCGATGGCCGCGGCGTGCTCGTCGGTGGCCATGGGTGCCGGTGCTGACCTCACGCTGCAAACCGCCGACGGTGTCACCGTCCGCGATGAACTCCACACCATCCCCACGCTGATCGGATTGGCCCGCCAAGCTCGGCGGGTGGTGTTCGTCAACCTCGCAGTTGCCGGCAGCTTCATCACGGTGCTGGTGCTGTGGGACCTGTTCGGTCAACTTCCGCTGCCGCTGGGGGTGGCCGGTCACGAAGGGTCCACGCTGCTGGTGGCGCTCAATGGCATGCGCCTGCTCACCAACCGAGCCTGGCGTGCTGCGGGCGGTTCGGGCAAGCCGGCGTCGCCAATCTCACGCGCGTCTGCCTGCCCCGACGGCGGGTTTGCTGGATCGCCCGTGAACGTGCCCGGCCCGGGAACAAAGACCCCCTCGCCGGCGTTAGCCCAGACGTGACTACCCAAGACCTCACCGGTGCGCAATTCAACGAAACCGTCAACGGCAATGACTTGGTGCTTGTCGACTTCTGGGCCTCGTGGTGCGGCCCGTGTCGCGCCTTCGCCCCCACATTCAAGGCCGCCTCGGAGAAGCACCCGGACGTGGTGTTCGCCAAGGTCGACACCGAGGCCGAGCAGGAGTTGGCGGCCGCCGCCCAGATCCGGTCCATCCCGACCCTGATGGCTTTCAAGAAGGGCAAGTTGCTGTTCAATCAGCCTGGCGCCCTGCCGCCCGCGGCGTTGGAGGACCTGGTCCAGCAGCTCAAGGCTTACGACGTAGAGGCGGCCACCGAAGCGACCACCGAAGCCTGAGTTCGGTTTGGGTCCTGCGTTACGTGCGCCGCGCCTGTGCCAGCCTGCGTTACCGTTCAACGGTGAGTTTGGTCCTCCTGGAATACCCGCGGCCTGAGATTGCGCTGATCACGCTGAATCGCCCCGAGCGGATGAACTCCATGGCGTTCGACGTCATGGTGCCGCTCAAGGAAGCCTTGGCGCAGGTCACCTACGACAACTCCGTGCGGGTGGTGGTACTCACCGGCGCCGGCCGGGGGTTCTCCTCGGGCGCCGATCACAAAGCCGCAGGCAGCGTGCCCCACGTCGAGGACCTCACCCGGCCGACATACGCGCTGCGGTCCATGGAATTGCTCGACGAGATCATCCTGGCACTGCGGCGGCTGCACCAACCGGTGATCGCCGCCGTCAATGGTGCGGCCATCGGCGGGGGCCTGTGTCTGGCGCTGGCTGCCGACATTCGAGTGGCGTCGACCACTGCGTACTTCCGGGCGGCCGGCATCAACAACGGACTGACCGCCAGCGAACTTGGCCTGAGTTATCTGCTCCCCAGAGCGATCGGGGCTTCGCGCGCATTCGAAATCATGCTGACCGGCCGTGATGTCACCGCCGAGGAGGCTGAGCGGATCGGCTTGGTGTCGTGTCAGGTGCCACCAGGGCAGTTGCTGGACACCTGTTACGCGTTCGCCGCGCGCATGGCGGCGTTCTCGCGGCCGGGAATCGAGTTGACCAAACGCACGTTGTGGAGTGGACTGGACGCCAGCAGCCTGGAGGGGCATATGCAGGCCGAAGGCCTGGGACAGCTTTTCGTCCGTCTGCTCACCTCCAACTTCGAAGAAGCAGTTGCTGCCCGCGCAGAGAAGCGCCCTGCGGTCTTCACCGACGACAAGTAGCTAGGTAAAAGGGAGCGATAGTGATCACGGCCACGGGCCTCGAGGTCCGCGCTGGTGCGCGCATCCTGCTCTCACCGGACGGCCCCGATCTGCGCGTGCAGCCCGGCGACCGGATCGGCCTGGTCGGGCGCAACGGCGCTGGAAAGACGACGACTCTGCGCATCCTGGCCGGAGAGGGCCAACCGTATGCGGGTTCGGTCATCCGCAAGGGCGAAATCGGTTATCTGCCACAGGATCCCAGAGAAGGGGACCTTGATGTGCTGGCGCGCGACCGGGTGCTGTCGGCACGCGGCCTGGATGTGCTGCTCACCGATTTGGAGAAGCAACAGGCTCTGATGGCCGAGGTCGCGGACGACGACGCACGCGACCGCGCTATCCGCCGGTACGGACAGCTCGAGGAGCGTTTCGTGGCGCTCGGCGGCTACAGCGCCGAAAGCGAGGCGGGCCGCATCTGCGCCAGCCTCGGTCTGCCGGAACGGGTGCTGACTCAGCAACTCCGCACCTTGTCCGGCGGCCAGCGTCGCCGCGTGGAGCTCTCGCGAATCCTGTTCGCTGCGTCGGAAGGCGGAGCGGGTGCCTCGGGCTCAGATACGACTCTGCTGCTCGACGAACCGACCAACCACCTGGACGCGGATTCGGTTGGCTGGCTTCGGGACTTCCTGCGATCCCACAACGGCGGTCTGGTCATCATCAGCCACAACGTCGACCTGCTCGCCGACGTCGTCAACCGGGTCTGGTTCCTCGACGCCGTGCGCGGCGAAGCCGATGTCTACAACATGAGCTGGCAGAAGTATCTCGACGCCCGCGCCACCGACGAGCAGCGTCGCCGTCGGGAACGCGCCAACGCCGAACGCAAGGCCGCCGCGCTGCGCACCCAGGCTGCCAAGCTGGGTGCGAAGGCCACCAAAGCCGTTGCGGCGCAGAATATGTTGCGCCGTGCCGATCGGATGATGTCCGCGCTTGACGAGGAACGCGTTGCCGACAAGGTCGCCCGCATCAGGTTCCCCACCCCGGCACCGTGCGGCCGTACCCCGTTGGTGGTCAAGGCGCTG
>JAVROZ010000601.1:0-3201 GCA_032162485.1 Mycobacterium sp. | reverse complement strand
TGTTCGGTGTGTGGTGGATCGGCGCCGAGGTGACGCTGCGCGGTCCCGCCGACCTGGCACTGTGCACGCCTGACCGACTCGACGAGGCCGACGCGGCGGTCGCCGAGGGCGGCCTGGACGGTGAGGTCGCGGTGCTGTCGCTGGATCCATTCGGCAAGCCCGTGCCAGACCTACCCTTGGGCGTCACCGACTATGCCACCGCGGTGCGCGTGCACGGCGACCAGATCGTTCCCGAACGAAACCCTGGTCCCGCACTGGCCGGACAATCGGTCGCCCAGATACTGACCGCGTGCACCCAATCCGCGGCGATGCAAGGCGTTACGTCGACGGACCGGGTGCTTTCTACCGCCTCCTGGGAGCGGCCCGAGCTGATGGTGGACGGACTGCTGGCGGTGTTGGCCGCCGGCGCGTCCCTGGTCCAGGTGGCCAATCCCGACCCGGCGGCGTTGCAGCGCCGCATCGACACCGAAAAGGTGACGCGGGTGCTTTGACGCACCGGCTCGGCCCACCCACGGCGGGATACATGTTGATATCGCAATATCGCGATGTTACGGTCGATAGCAGGTACGAGATCATCGAGCGGGGAGGTTTGCGCAATGGCGGTGCAGGTGCTTTTGGCGAAGGCAGCAACGACGGTGGTCACCGGTCTGGCCGGGGTTACCGCCTATGAGGTGCTGCGCAAGGCCGTCAAAAAGGCGCCACTGCACCAGACCGCGGTCACGGCCGCAGAGCTGGGTCTGCGCGGCACCCGCAAGGCCGAAGTGGCCGCCGAGTCTGCCAGGCTCAAGATCGCCGATGTGATGGCCGAGGCCCGCGAACGCGTGGGCGAAGAGGCACCGACCCCGACCGTAGGTGAACACCACGATCACGACCACTGATCCGCTATGGCGCTCGCGCTTGTTCCAGCTATCGAACCGGCAAATGACCCTGCCCTGGTAGTGATTTCGGACGCTGCCGGCCGCATGCGGGTCCGGGTCGAGTGGGTACGCGCCGATTCGCGACGTGCCGTTGCCGTGGAGGACGCCGTCGCCAAGGAGAACGGCGTGCGGGCGGTGCACGCCTACCCGCGCACCGGCTCTGTCGTCGTCTGGTACTCCCCCAAGCGTTGCGACCGTGCGGCGGTGCTGGCGGTGATCAGCGGTGCCGCGCAGGTGGCCGCGGAGTTGATCCCGGCACGCCGGCCCCATTCCGAGGAGATCCGCAACGCCGACGTGCTGCGCATGGTCATCGGCGGTGCCGCGCTCGCGCTGCTCGGTGTGCGCCGCTACGTGTTCGCCCGGCCGCCGCTGCTCGGCCCCAGCGGCCGGCTGGTGGCCACCGGCGTCACGGTCTTCACCGGCTATCCGTTCCTGCGTGGCGCGCTGCGCTCGCTGCGCTCCGGCAGGGCCGGCACCGACGCGCTGGTCTCGGCGGCGACCGTCGCCAGCCTGATCCTGCGCGAGAACGTCGTCGCGCTGACCGTGCTGTGGCTGCTGAATATCGGGGAGTACCTGCAGGATCTGACGCTGCGCCGGACTCGGCGGGCCATCTCGGAGCTGCTGCGCGGGAGCCAGGACACGGCCTGGGTCCGGTTGAGTGAGGGGCCCGACGCAGGCACCGAAGTACAGATACCCATCGATACCCTGCAGATCAGCGATCTGGTGGTGGTGCACGACCACGTCGCGATCCCCGTCGACGGTGTGGTGGTCGACGGCGAAGCGGTGGTCAACCAGTCCGCAATCACCGGGGAGAACCTGCCAGTCAGCGTCACCACCGGAACCCGCGTGCACGCCGGGTCGGTGGTGGTGCGGGGGCGCCTGGTGGTGCGCGCGCAGGCCGTCGGCAACGACACCGCCATCGGCCGCATCATCACCAGGGTCGAAGAGGCCCAGCTCGACCGTGCGCCGATCCAAACCGTCGGCGAGAACTTCTCCCGCCGCTTCGTACCCACCTCGTTCATCGTCTCGGGCCTCACCCTGTTGCTCACCGGTGACGTGCGCCGCGCCATGACCATGCTGTTGATCGCCTGCCCCTGCGCGGTGGGTCTGTCCACCCCGACCTCGATCAGCGCGGCGATCGGCAACGGCGCCCGCCGCGGCATCCTGATCAAGGGCGGTTCCCACCTCGAACAGGCCGGCCGGGTGGACGCGATCGTGTTCGACAAGACCGGGACGCTGACCGTCGGACGTCCCGTCGTCACCAACATCGTTGCCATGCATAAGGATTGGGAGCCCGAGCAGGTGCTGGCGTATGCCGCCAGCTCGGAGATCCACTCGCGGCACCCATTGGCCGAGGCCGTGATCCGCTCCACCGAGGAACGCCACATCAGCATTCCGCCGCACGAGGAGTGCGAGGTGCTGGTCGGTCTGGGCATGCGGACCTGGGCCGATGGCCGCACCCTGCTGCTGGGCAGTCCGTCGCTGTTGCGCTCGGAAAAGGTGCGCGTATCAAAGAAGGCCTCGGAGTGGGTCGCCAAGCTGCGCGGTCAGGCCGAGACGCCGCTGTTGCTCGCGGTGGACGGCAAGCTGGTCGGGCTGATCAGCCTGCGCGATGAAGTGCGTCCCGAAGCCGCCGAGGTGCTGACGAAGTTGCGGGCCACCGGTGTGCGCCGAATCGTCATGCTGACCGGCGATCATCCCGACATCGCGCAGGTGGTCGCCGACGAGCTGGGGATCGACGAGTGGCGCGCCGAAGTGATGCCGGAGGACAAGCTCGAGGTGGTCCGCCAGCTGCAGGCAGCGGGCTACATCGTGGGGATGGTCGGCGACGGCATCAATGACGCTCCCGCGCTGGCGGCCGCCGACATCGGCATCGCGATGGGTCTGGCCGGAACCGACGTCGCCGTCGAGACCGCCGATGTCGCACTGGCCAACGACAATCTGCACCGCCTGCTCGACGTGCGAGACCTCGGTACCCGGGCGGTGGATGTCATCCGGGAGAACTACGGCATGTCCATCGCCGTCAACGCCGCCGGGCTGTTGATCGGTGCGGGCGGCGCGCTGTCACCGGTGCTGGCCGCGGTCCTGCACAACGCGTCGTCGGTGGCCGTGGTGGCCAACAGCTCCCGGCTGATCCGGTACCGCCTCGACTGACTGGCGATCGCAAGCGCGGCGAATGCCGGGCGCAGCGGGTCGCCGCCATCAGCTTGAGTGGCGATCGCAAGCGCGGCGAATGCCGGGCGCAGCGGGTCGCCACCATCAGCTTGAGTGGCGATCGCAAGCG
>JAVROZ010000600.1:0-3015 GCA_032162485.1 Mycobacterium sp. | reverse complement strand
TTCAGTTCATCTGTCCGCAGAAGCGTCCAGCCAACCTCGCAAACTTAGCTTGACAGTTCCTTTTCTTTCCGACACTTAAAGATTCTCTTTCGATACCTCATGTGTTCCACACCGTAACCGTTTTAATCCTCAGCTACCCACTAAATCAGCACAACCGTCCTAAACTAGATCCCGTGATGCACGTGGCGCGGCGTTCGACGATCGCTTTTGCCACCGCGGGTGCTCTCGCCTCGACAGGCTCGGCCTATCTGGGCGCACGCAACCTGCTGGTCGGCCAAGCGATCCATGTCCGCAGCCTGATTCCCAAATCCTGGGAGACACCCCCGCGCGCCGACGGTGTGTACACCCGCGGGGGCGGGCCGGTGGAGCGGTGGCGCGGCGGCGCGCCCTTCGACCTGCACCTGATGATCTTCGGCGACTCGACGGCGACCGGGTCCGGCTGTGTCAACCCCGACGAAGTGCCGGGCGCCCTCATCGCACGCAGCCTCGCCGAGCAGACCGGCCTGCGAATCAGGCTGAGCACTAAAGCCATCGTCGGTGCCACCTCGAAGGGCGTCTACGGCCAAGTCGACGCGATGTTCGTAGCGGGGCCGCCGCCGGACGTGGCGGTGATCATCATCGGCGCTAACGACATCACTGCTCTCAACGGTGTCGGGCCGTCGGCAGCGCGGCTGGGTGCATCGGTGCGGAAATTGCGGAACCGCGGCGCAGTCGTGGTGGTCGGTACCTGTCCGGACTTCGGAATGATCACCGCGATTCCGCAGCCGCTGCGCTCACTGGCGCGCACGCGGGGCTTGCAGCTGGCCCGCGCCCAAGCCGCGGCCGTCAGAGCGGCCGGCGGCCTGCCGGTGCCATTGGCGCATCTCCTAGCTCCGAAGTTCCGCGAGATGCCCGACCTGATGTTCTCCGCCGACCGCTACCACCCCTCGGCGGCCGGGTATGCCGAGGCGGCCGGACAGTTGCTGGGTGCGCTGCGCGAGGCGCTGAGCGAAAAGCTCGACATCGCGCTGCCGGAACTTCCGGTCAGCGCGCCCGCCACCACCGTCAAGTACACCCGACGAACCCTCGTGTCGAGACTGTGGCCCCGCCCGTTGGGGACGCGTGCGCCGGCCGCCGCGGTGACTTAGCCACATCTTCGTCGGGCTAGGCTCGGATTCGCCACATTCATCGGAGGAGTCGTCATGCCCGAAGCCGTCATCGTTTCCACTGCCCGCTCACCGATCGGCCGCGCCATGAAGGGCTCGCTGATCGACATGCGGCCCGATGATCTGGCCACCCAGATGGTGCGCGCTGCGCTGGACAAGGTGCCCGCGCTGAACCCGCACCAGATCCACGACCTGATCCTGGGTTGCGGCCAGCCGGGTGGCGAATCGGGCTTCAACCTCGGTCGCGTAGTCGCGGTGGCACTGGGCTACGACTTCTTGCCCGGCACCACGGTCAACCGCTACTGCTCATCGTCGCTGCAGACCACCCGGATGGCCTTCCACGCGATCAAAGCCGGCGAGGGCGATGCCTTCATCTCGGCTGGCGTCGAAACGGTATCCCGGTTCGGCAAGGGCAATGCCGACGGCTGGCCGGACACCAAGAACCCGTTGTACGACCCCGCCCAGGAACGCACGGCTTCCGCAGCCGCGGGTGCCGACGAATGGCACGACCCGCGCGCAGACGGGAACGTGCCCGACATCTACATCGCGATGGGCCAGACGGCCGAGAACGTCGCGCTGATGACGGGCATTTCCCGCGAGGACCAGGATCACTGGGGCGTGCGCAGTCAGAATCGGGCAGAGGAAGCGATCAAGAGCGGGTTCTTCGCGCGCGAGATCGCCCCGGTCACCCTCCCGGACGGGACCACGGTCGACACTGATGATGGCCCGCGGGCGGGAACCACCTACGAGAAGATCAGCCAGCTCAAGCCGGTGTTCCGGCCCAACGGCACGGTGACCGCGGGCAATGCCTGCCCCCTCAACGACGGCGCCGCGGCCGTGGTGATCACCAGCGACACCAAGGCCAAGGAACTCGGCCTCACGCCGCTGGCACGGATCGTGTCCACCGGCGTCAGCGGCCTCTCCCCGGAGATCATGGGACTGGGCCCGATCGAGGCCTCCAAGCAGGCGCTACAGCGAGCCGGCATGTCGGTCTCGGACATCGACCTCTTCGAGATCAATGAGGCCTTCGCCGTGCAGGTGCTGGGTTCTGCCCGCGAATTGGGCATTGACGAGGACAAGCTGAACGTCTCCGGCGGGGCGATCGCACTCGGCCACCCGTTCGGCATGACTGGCGCGCGGATCACCGCCACGCTGCTGAACAACTTGACCACCCAGGACAAGACCTTCGGGCTCGAGACCATGTGTGTCGGCGGCGGCCAGGGCATGGCCATGGTGCTCGAGCGGCTCAGCTGACGCTTGGCTGCGCCGCCAGTCGACGCAGGTCGATGACAACCCGGGCATAAAAAAGCCGGCACACCAATCGGTGTGCCGGCTTTGCCCGTCCGGGACTTGCCGGACTAGTCGTTCTGCAGATAACTGAGTAGCCGCAGGATCTCCAGGTAGAGCCAGACCAGCGTCACCGTGAGGCCTAAAGCGATACCCCAAGCGGCCTTCTCCGGCGCTCCCGCGCGGATCATCTGGTCGGCCGCGTCGAAGTCGATCAGGAAGCTGAACGCTGCGATACCGATGCACACCAGCGAGAAGATGATGCCGATGGGTCCAGCGCTGCGCAGGCCGAGGCCCTCGCCGCCGCCCACGTTGAACATCGCCAACACGAAGTTGCCGAGCATCAGGACCAGCACGCCGAACATCGCGGCGACCAGCATCCGGGTGAACTTGGGGGTAACCCGGATGGCGCCGGTCTTGTAGACGACCAGCATGCCGAAGAACACGCCGAGGGTACCGAGCACCGCTTCACCGATGAGCATGCCCGCGTTGGCGGAGCCCACCGAGAAGTTGGCCAACAGGAACGAGATGGCGCCGAGGAACAAGCCCTCGAGTGCGGCGTAACTCAGCACGATCGCTGGGT
>JAVROZ010000599.1:0-4882 GCA_032162485.1 Mycobacterium sp. | reverse complement strand
ATCGGGGTGCCGCGATGCGGTTGCTGCTGATCGACAACGGGAGCACGGCCGCCAGCGCGGCCGCCCCATAGGCGCCGAGCAGCTTCCATTGCCGGGACAGGATCAGGCCGATCAGGATCACGAAGGGCAACGCCAGGATCGCGATGCCGTACACCAGGTACACCAGATCGGCTTGCGTCGGCGTCAGCACCCCGACGATTTCCGAGATCGATTTCTCCAGCGCCACCCAGCGCCGCCGGGTGACCAGAGAGCTCGTTATCACCCCCACCAGGACGGCGGCGGCCAGCGCCAACCGGATGATGTCGTTCGTACGGCGGGTGAGTGGTTGCAGCAAGCTGCCGGACACGGTGATGTCGCGCCCGTCAACTCGCATGTGCAGGGTCCTTTTGCGGGTGCCGCCGTCGGCAGTTCTACGACAACTTAACGTGCCATCCGCTCATATCCTGCTCACGTAGTCTCGCGTGGGTCGTGTGCTGGTGAATGGGAGGACTGAGCGTGGCGAGGACCGAGAACGACACCTGGGAGATCACCGAGAGCGTAGGGGCCACGGCGTTGGGTGTGGCCGCGGGTCGCGCGGCGGAAACAGAGCGGGAGAATCCGCTGATCAGCGATCCTTTCGCGCGGATTTTCCTGAACGCCGCCGGGGACGGGATCTGGAACTTCTTCGCCGCCCCGCAACTGCCCGCCGAGATTCTGGAAGCCGAGCCCGACGCGGCCGTGCAGATGGAGTCGATGGTCGGCTACATGGCCTCCCGGACGGCGTTTTTCGATACGTTCTTCGTTGACGCCGCCCGGTCCGGAGTGACTCAGGCCGTGATCCTGGCGGCCGGTCTGGACTCGCGGGCCTGGCGACTGCCCTGGCCCGATCGGACGACGGTCTACGAACTCGACCAGACCAGGGTGCTGGAATTCAAGGCATCGACTATTGCTGAATACGGAGCCGATCACGGCGCCGAGCCGACCTGTAACCGCGTCGCCGTGGCGGTGGATCTGCGCCACGATTGGCCGGCAGCCCTGCAACAGGCCGGTTTCGATCCGTCGGCGCCGAGCGCCTGGTCCGTGGAGGGGCTGCTGCCCTACCTGCCCGCCACCGCGCACGAGCTGCTTTTCGAACGCATTCACTCCCTTGCCGCACCCGGTAGCCGGATCGCCGTGGAGGCCCCCGGACCGGACTGGATGGACGAGGGTATCCGCGCACGGCGACGTGAGCGGATGGATCGACTCCGCGCACTGATGGCCAAAGCGGATCCGCAACGCGAGCTGCCCAGCACTGACGAGCTGTTCTACTTCGAGGAACGCGAAGACGTCGGCCAGTGGTTGCGTCGGCACGGCTGGGAGGTGGCGGCGACGCCCGCCCCGGAGTTGATGGCCGGTTACGGGCGTGGGCTTCCCGAGGGCGTGGACGACACCTCGCCGCGCACCCAATTCGTGTCGGCGGAGCGCACGTAGGCGCCAGCCAGATCCCGACTGCCAGCTCATTCACAAACAGCTCACGTATTTTCGCGACAGGGATGTTTTTGATGGGAGGGCGGGAGCATGGTGCGAACCGATAACGACAGCTGGGAGATCACCGAAAGCGTGGGAGCGACGGCGCTGGGGGTGGCCGCGGCGCGCGCGGCGGAAACGCGCAGTGCGGATCCGTTGATCAGCGATCCGTACGCGCAAGTCTTTCTGGACGCGGCCGGCGATGGCGTATGGAACTGGCATTCGGCGCCAGAGTTGCCGGCCGAACTCGTCGAACTCGAACCCGATCTGCCGTTGCAGATGCAGGCGATGGTCGACTACATGGCTTCGCGGACAGCATTTTTCGACCGGTTCTTCCTGGAAGCCACGGGAGCGGGGATCAGGCAGGCGGTGATTTTGGCGGCCGGCCTCGATTCTCGGTCCTGGCGCCTGGCATGGCCGCCGGGGACGACCGTCTACGAGCTGGATCAGACCAGGGTCTTGGACTTCAAGGCGTCGACGCTGGCCGCGCACGGTGCAGAGCCACGCTGCAACCGCGTACCTGTCGCGGTCGACCTGCGCCAGGATTGGCCTACGGCGTTGCGGGAGGCCGGCTTTGATCCGTCGGCGCCCAGCGTCTGGTCGGCCGAGGGGCTCATGCCGTACTTGCCGGCCGCGGCGCAAGACTTGCTGTTCGATCGGATCAACGGGCTGACCGCAAGCGGCAGCCGGGTCGCCGTCGAAGCGCTTGGGCCAACGTTCCTCGACCCGCAGGTGCGGGCGGAGCGTCGTGAGCGGATGGATCGTGTTCGCGAGGTGATGGCCCGGGTGGACCCGCAGCGGGAGGTTCCCCGCACCGATGAGCTGTGGTATTTCGAGGAGCGCGAAGACGTGGGTGACTGGTTCGGCCGGCACGGCTGGGATGTGACGGTGACGCCGTCCGACGAGCTGATGGCGGGCTACGACCGCGAGCCCGCCAGAGCGGTCCAAGACCGGGTGCCGGGCAACTTGTTCGTGGCCGCGCAGCGGACAGGGAAAACCTAGTCGCAACAGGTCGCGCATTGGGGTTCCGATGGTGCGCAGGTTATAAATCGCGGGACAGCCGCAGCCGCAGCCCCGTCGCCCGCACCGCCCGGTGCCCGATCGCGGCACGCACCCCGGCCTCCGAGCCGACCACGCGTACCTTGGTCTTCGCACGAGTTACCGCGGTGTAGAACAACTCTCGCGTCAGCAACCGCGAATCCTCCGGCGGCATCAGCACAGTGACCACATCGGCCTGACTGCCCTGGCTCTTATGGATCGTCATGGCGTGCATCGTCTCGATGTCGGACAGCCGATTGGTCGCGAAATCGGAAAACTCGCCGGTGCCCGCGCCTGCCCCGCTACCGGCGATGACGGCCCGCAGTGCGTCGTTCGCCAAAACCGTGACTCCGGTGTCACCGTTGTAGACGCCCAGTCCGTAGTCGTTGGTCGTGACGAGGACGGGACGCCCGGGGTACCACGCGGACCAGATTGGTTCGCCCGTCGCCTCGACCAACCATCGCTCGACCTGTCGGTTCCAGTGCTCGATCCCGTATCGGCCGCGGCGATGCGCGCACAGCAGCCGGTGCTCGTCAAGTGTCGCCAATGCCGCCCTCGCGTCACCGAGGACGGCGGCCTGCCGCAACCGAAGGGCATGCGGGACGAGCACATTGCGCAGCTGCGCGGACGGGTCATCGGCCCTGACCCAGTCAATGTGATCACCGCCGGCCTGCAAAATCTCCATGACGCGGTCCCCGTCGCCGGCACGGATCGACGAGGCCAACTCGCCGATCGATTCGCCGAATCGGTGCGAGGTTTTCAGTTCCGCTACCACCTGAAGCTCGCCGCGCGCACCCAGGCCGTCGACCAGGTCGGCCAACACCGCGCCCGCTTCCACCGAGGCCAACTGGTCGGGATCCCCGACCAGCAGCAGGCGGGCGTGGGGCCGCACCGCCTCGAGTAGTCGGGCCATCATGGTCAGCGACACCATCGACGTTTCGTCGACGACAATCACGTCGTGCGGCAGCCGGTTTCCGCGATGATGGCGGAACCGCGATGAGGTATCGGGCCGGGAGCCCAGGAGGCGGTGCAATGTCGTAGCCCGCAGCCCCGAGACTCGCTGCTGATCCGCGGAGTCCAGTTTGTCGATCTCGGCTTGCACCGCCTGTTGTAGCCTGGCCGCGGCCTTGCCGGTTGGTGCCGCCAACGCCATGCGCAACGCCGTGTTGCCGCCCAGCTGTGCCTGTTCGGCGAACAGCGCCAACAAGCGCGCCACCGTCGTGGTCTTTCCGGTGCCGGGTCCGCCGGTGAGCACCGTCAAGCCTTGCGACAGAGCAACTTTCGCGGCGGCACGCTGTTCGTCGTCGTAGCCGGCTCCAAACAGCCGACCGATGTCGGGAGCCTTTCGCGCGGTGTGGGCGGTTACCAGGGCCAACACGTCGTCGGCCACCTGCTGCTCCTCGCGCCAGTACCTGTCCAGATACAACAGGTTGTCGTCATAGACCCGAAGCACCGGTGGCGATCCGACCAGCGGGCTGGCCCGCACGGCCGCCAACCAGTCGTCCACCGGCGGCCACGGCAGGCCGGCGACGGCGACCTGCTCCTGGACCAACCGAAGGTCGACGCACACCGAACCGCCGCGTAGCGCGCGCACCACCAGCGCGACCGCCAGTTGCACTGACGGATTGGACTCACCGGCCATAGCCGTAAGCCGCTGCGCGACATGAACATCCGCAGACTCGATCACGCCGGCTTCGTTGAAGGTGCGCAGGAGTCCGCTCGCGCTGACCGCGTGCCGCCGGTCGGCGGGGTCGAGAACCTCAATGGCCGCGCCCTCCGTCGGCGGGATTGTCTGATGACGACCCGCTGCGCCCGGCTCCGCCGCGCTTTCGGTCGGCGGGATTGTCTGATGACGACCCGCTGCGCCCGGCTCCGCCGCGCTTTCGGTCGTCATGACCCCGCCACCGTGCCCACATCGAGCAGGTCGGACAAAGCCGTCACCAGAGTTGCCGGCGGTGTCCAGCTGAACACCCCGGCCCGATGGCCGTCCGCCACGGGAGTATCTGGCCCGCACATACCCCGCAGAAACAGATACAGCACGCCTCCGAGATGTCGCGCCGGGTCGTAATCCGGCTGGCGCCAGCGTAGAAATCGGTGCAGCACAACGCTGTACAGCAATGCCTGCAGTGGATAGTCCGAGTGCAGCATCGCCGCTACGAGTCGCGGCGGGCTGTAGTCGGCCGCGGTCAACGGCCGATCCGGATCGCCCAGCCAATTGGTCTTGTAGTCAACGACCAGGTACCGCTGCCCCTTGGCGATGCGCAACACCACGTCGACCGAACCCGTGAGGTATCCGCGCAACGACTGGCCGCCCAGTGGGTCACCAATCAACCTGTCGGCATACGACGCAAGCGGATCA
>JAVROZ010000598.1:0-6013 GCA_032162485.1 Mycobacterium sp. | reverse complement strand
TGGCCTCCATCGACATGCAGTATCTCACCGGTGACGAAGGAGTTGCCCTCCAGGTACAGCACCGCGTCGACGACTTCGCCGATCTCACCCAGCCGTCCAAGTGGATGCATCTTCGCCAGGAAGTCGTGGGTCGACGGGTCATGCATCGGTGTGCGGATATTGCCCAGCGCAACGGCATTGACGCGAATGCCGCGGCTTGCGTACTCGATCGCCAACGACTTCGTCGCCGCGTTGAGCCCGCCCTTGGTCAACGACGCCAGCACGGAGGGCACTTGCGAATTGGGATGATCGACCAGGCTGGTAGAGATGTTGACGACATGCCCGCCGCGTCCGCCCGTCAGCATCGCGCCGATGGCGGCACGCGAAACCTCAAAGAAACCGCGCAGATTCACCCCGGTCATGGCGTCATAGTCGTCGTCGGTGTAGTCGGTAAACGGCTTGGCTTTGAAAATGCCGGCATTGTTGACCACGGTATCGACGCGGCCAAACCGCTCCAGTGCCGCGCTCACAATCTGCCCGCCCACCCCCGGCTGTGCGACATCGCCCGGAACGGCAAGCACCAGGGGGTCGGTGCTGTCGCTGATCCGGCGCGAGTTGGCGACCACGGCGTAGCCGCGTTCGCGGTAACCCGTTACGAGGGCATCACCGATCCCTTGTGAGGCACCCGTGATGATGGCGACGCGATCGTTCATCGGCAATGCTCCTTCCCTGCACCAGTGCACTCGGTCAACAAACGTTAGGCTCCGAGAAATTCCGCGAGAGCGAGGCAAGCACATTGTGACTCGGGTCGACATCGCCGTTGTAGGGGTGCACGTCCTCGACACCCACGTCGTTGGGATCGCAACCATTCCCGAAGGATCCGACGGTCAGCTTGTCGAGTCCATCAAGATCTCCGCGGCCGGCACCGCCGGGGGCACGGCGGTCGTCTTGAGTCGCCTGGGCGCACACGCGCGTTCCTACGGAGCGGTCGGCACCGATCCGATCGGCGACATCTTGCTCGGGTTGCTCGAAGCGCACGGCGTCGACGTCCATGGTCTGGTGCGCACCAGCGCGAGTCAGACCTCGGCGTCGGTCATTCCGGTGCGTCCCAACGGTGACCGGCCCGCCTGGCATTGCGTGGGCGCTAACGCCACGTTTACCGTCGACGACCTCGATCTGCACGACGTCGCGCGCGGATCCCACCTGCACCTTGGCGGACCCGAGTTCCTCGGTGGTGCGGCCGCCGCGACGCTGCTCGGGCACGCCAAAGACAACGGGCTCACGACCTCGGTCGACATTCTTGCGGCCGGTGACCCTGGCCTGCTGGCCTGGATCGTCGAGGCCCTGCCCCACACCGACTACCTGTTGCCCAATGATGAACAGGTGCTTGGCTTCACCGGCGCCACCGACCTAGAGGCGGGTGCTCGAAGTCTGCTGGGCGCCGGAGCAGGATGCGTGGCCGTAACCCGAGGCAGCGACGGGGCCCTCGTCGTCACCGCGGAGGAGACCATCAACGTGCCGGCGTACGCCGTGGAGGTCGTCGACACCACCGGATGCGGCGACGCATTCTCGGCCGGGTTCATCCTCGGTCGCATCCTGGGACGCGGTCTGGCCGAATCGGCGCGGCTGGGATGTGCCACCGCGGCGCACGTCGCGGGCGGACTCGGTACCGACGCCGGCGCCTACGATCTCGAGGTCGTCGACGCCTTCGCTCAGGATCGATCCCGCTAGAACCAGGGGCCGGGGTAGCGGCCGTCGCTGTCTTGCACCAGCACGATCTCTCGGCACTCGCCGGTCGGCGGCGTGGCGGTCTCACCCTGGCATACCAGCGTCCATCCGGCTATGCGGCCGAATGGCCGGCCGGACCACGTCGATGCGATCGGATTGGGTTCGGGCAACGCCAGCACCGAGAACGTGCCACCGGAGTTCGTGACGTAAAGGTGGTCGCCGAAGAACGCCAGCTTGGTAATTGGCTGTTTCTTCGCTTCGTCTCGAGTCTTCAGCAGATCCCAATGCTGGGTACGCAGATTCCAAACGCCGTAGCCGAATTGCGAGGTGTCCGAACCGCGGGCGTCCACGAACAGTTTCCCGTCCGACAAAGTCGCCACCAGTCCGCCGCCGGAAATGCGGTCGGTGTCGCCGATTTTGATCAGGGCCCGGGAAGTCAAGTCGAAGAACACGGTGGACATGACCGGGGGGGTGCGCGAGTCCCAGTGCGTGATCTGCACGAGTTTGTCCGGCCCGTCGGACAATTCGCCATCGACGGTGGCGATGTCGTTCTCCTGATAGACCGGTTCACCGGTCGGCAGCCGCAGTTCCGCGCCCACCGCGCTGCCGGCCACGGTGCTGCGCTGGAAGGAGAGAATGTCTTGCCATACCCGGCCCTGCTGCGGGTCGTCCCACAACGTCGACAGATTGGTGTTGGCCAGGATTACGGTCTTCGGCGCGGTGGCGGTTCCGCGCGCATCGGTGAAGGCGTTGATCCATGCCACGCCGGTTGTGGTCGGAGCGAGTCGCCAGTCCTTGGCTGGGGCCAGTTTCAGGTCGGGGTTCGGCGGCAGCAGTTCTCTGGTTGCCAAAGGCTGACTCGACTTGAGGTCGAACATGTAGGCGGTGGTCTTGGTGACCTGGGGTTGGGATCCCTGCCCCGGTTTGGCGGTTGTCACGACATAGACGACCTTCATATCACTGACGTTGTTCGACAGTGCGCACATGGCGCCGGTGATGGTTTCGCCGGCGGCGACCATAGGCACCGCGGGCATGATCAAATCCGCGGTTTTCGGATCGAGCACTTTGGGGCGGATGTCTTCCAACGCGGATTTGCTGCTTGAGAATTCGCTGGGGCACCCGAAGTAGACCGTTTCGCCGTAGGTTTTCCAATCCTTTGCCAAAGCGCTGATATGAGCTGGCGGCGGCGCAACCGTATTGGGCGCAGGCTTAACCGTAGTGGTAGTGGTTTGGGCCGCGGGCGGAGTCACGGTCGCGGACGTGGAACAAGAGACGATGGCCAGACACGCGACCAGTGCGACCAGCGCACCTGGGCATCCGGACGCGGACAGCCTGTTAAGCACCCTCAAAGCGTTCCCCCCGCTAAGTTGCGTGTCAATTGAGCCTAGGACCGTTCGTTGCCTACGGCGAATCGGGCGATCTGGTGGCGCGCTAAACGCAGTCTCCGAGTTTGCACGGATGTTTTGCTCGGGCGACCTCGCACATGCTGGCTAACATGAGCGCAACTGGCCCACGCGTGGACACATTGAATTGGAGCGATTTGGGCGTGAACGAGCTCCCGACCGGAACGGTGACGCTGTTACTCGCCGACATCGAAGGCTCGACCCGGCTCTGGGAGACCCAGCCAGCAATGATGGCGGGTGCCGTCGCCCGACTGGACCGCACACTGGGTGAACTCGTCTCCAACCACCGCGGAGTCCGCCCGATCGACCAGGGCGAAGGCGACAGCTTCGTGATCGCGTTCAATCGCGCCAGTGACGCCGTGGCCTGTGCCGTCGATCTGCAGTTGGCTCCGCTGCTCCCGATCCGGCTGCGCATCGGCATTCACACGGGCGACGTGCAACTGCGGGACCCCGACAGTGGTGAAGCGAATTACATCGGACCGGCCATCAACCGGACCGGCCGGCTGCGCGACCTGGCGCACGGCGGCCAGACGGTGCTGTCGAGCGCCACCGAGGCGATGGTCATGGACAGCCTGCCGGCCGAAGCGTGGCTGTCCGATCTGGGCACTTATCAACTGCGCGACCTACCGCGACCGGACCGGGTGTTGCAGCTGTGTCATCCGGATCTCGGCAACGAATTCCCGCCCCTGCGCACGCCGAAAACCGTTGGTGCGCACAATCTTCCAGCGCAGTTGACGACGTTCGTGGGACGCCGCGAACAATTGGCCGAGGTGCGGCAGGCACTGGTTGCCGGCCGACTGGTCACGCTGACGGGTGCCGGCGGCGTCGGCAAGACCCGTCTTGCTATCGAGGTCGCGGCTTTTTCGGCCGAGGAGTTGGCCGCCGGCGTGTGGTTCGTCGATCTGGCACCCATCGCCGACCCCGATATCGTCGCTATTGCCGCTGCCCGTGCACTGGTACTGCCCGATCAACCCGGCCGCTCGACCACCGAGACACTGCTGGCGTTCATTGGCAACCGCGAGATGCTCATCATTCTGGACAACTGCGAGCATCTGCTGGACGCGACAGCAGCGCTGATCAAGGCCCTGTTGAGTGCCTGTCCGGGGTTGCGGTTGCTGGTGACCAGCCGGGAGCCGATCGGCGTCGCGGGCGAGGTGACGTGGCGGGTGCCGTCGTTATCGCTCGCCGACGAGGCCATCGACCTGTTCGTCGACCGAGCCCGCCTCGCCCGTGCCGATTTCAGCATCACCGATGAGACCGCCGCCGTCACCGAGATCTGTCGCCGCCTCGACGGCATGCCGCTGGCGATCGAACTCGCCGCCTCGCGGGTTCGGGCGTTGTCGGTCGGCGAGATCCGCGACAGCCTGCACGACCGGTTCCGAATCTTGACAGGCACGACTCGCATGGCGGTGCGCCGCCAGCAGACCCTCAGAGCCTCGGTCGACTGGTCACACGCGTTATTGACTGCGTCGGAGCGGGTGCTGTTTCGCCGTCTGGCGGTGTTCGTAGCTGGCTGCGATTTGGCGGCCGCGCGGGCGGTTGTCGGCGACAGTGACGTCGAGCGCTATCAGCTGCTCGACCAGCTCACATTGCTCGTGGACAAGTCATTGGTCGCAGCCGAAAGCATCAGCGGTACAACGCGATACCGCCTGCAGGAAACGGTGCGCCAGTACGCGCTGGAGAAACTCGGCGAATCCGGCGAAGGTGACGAGGTGCGGGGCCGCCACCGCGACCATTACCAGGCAGTCGCGGATGCACTCCAAAACAAGGCCGGCGATCAACACCAGATCGATCTGGTCGATGCGGAAATCGACAACCTGCGTGCGGTGTTTGCGTGGAGCCTCGACGGCGGCGACACCGAAAACGCATTGCGGTTGGCGTCCGCGTTGGTCCCGCTCTGGCTGGCGCGGGGCCGCGTGTCCGAGGCGTTGGTAGGTTGGTTCGACCCTGCGCTGAGCGACGGTGAAGGCCGGCGTGGCGACGCGGCACCTGCGATTGCGGCGCGTGCACTCGCTGATCGAGCGCTACTGCATACCTGGGCAATCGGCGTCGACAGCGCGATCTGGGCCGAACAAGCGGTTGCGATGGCGCGCGAAATCGGGGACCCATCGCTGCTGGCCCGCGCACTCACCGCGTGCGGTGTCGTCGCCAGTTACGCGGGCCAGGGTGGGCAGCAGTACTTCGACCAAGCACTCGACCTGGCGCGTCCCGTGGGCGATAAGTGGATGTTGGCTCAGCTACTCGGTTGGCAGACGAACCTGGCTTATATGAGGGGCGATCCGATTGCCGTTCGCGAGTTCGGTGAAGAGGGCCGCCACGTTGCGATGGACATTGGCGACGGCTTTACCGTCCGCCAGTGCTGCAATTGGTTAGGTTGGGCGGCGGTGATTTCCGGTGATCTCGCCGCCGGGGTCGGTGTTTTACGCGAGGTCGAAGATCAAGCGGCGGCCGACCGCGACGCCATGTGGTGGACGGTGAGTAGGCACTACGCCGGGCTGGCGATTGCGCATCAGGGCGACGCCGAGGCCGCGCGCGACATCTTCGATGCGAGCATGCCAATCCTCGTTGAGATGGGTGACCTCTGGACGGGTAACGCACTCGGTGTGCGCGCCGCCGCGATGCTGGCTGCCGGTGAGGTTGCCGAGGCCGACCGAGCGAGCGCGCTTTGCTGGGAACAGTTGAGGCCCAACCCAATACACCAGCATACGCACGTGTATCTGCGTGCCGAGGTTGCGTTGGCCCGCGGCGATTTGCCCGCGGCTCGACAGTGGGCCGACGAAGCGGTCTCGGTGGCTGCGGGCTGGTATCGGGTGTTAGCGCTGACGGCCCGCGCCCGGGTCGCAATCGCGCAGAACGAGCCGGATCTCGCCGAGCGTGACACACATGATGCGTTGGCGTCATTG
>JAVROZ010000597.1:0-6349 GCA_032162485.1 Mycobacterium sp. | reverse complement strand
TTTGCTCATAGCACGATCGCGGTGAGCACCAGGTCGCGCTCGACCGACCAGCGGCCCGCCAACGATGTCAGCGGGGTGCCCGAGAGGGCGGCCGGGTCGATCAGGATGCGGGAGACGAAACGACCGGTCGAGCCGGAAGAATCGACTTCGAAGCTGATATGCGCGTCCTCGAAACCCAGCCACCGCTTGGTCAGCGGAAACCAGGCCTTGTACGTTGCTTCCTTGGCGCAGAACAGGATTCGATCCCAATGCAGCCCGGCAGGCAGTGCCCGGGGAATCTCGGCGCGCTCGGCGGGCAGACTGATCGAGTCCAGCACACCTTTCGGCAATACGTCGTGCGGTTCGGCGTCGATCCCCACCGAGCGCACTGCGGCACTGCGTCCGACCACCGCGCCGCGGTAACCCGTGCAATGGGTGAGGCTACCGACGATGCCGTCGGGCCAACACGGCTCTCCCTTGTCGCCCTTGAGGATTGGCGCCGGCGGCACGCCCAGCTCACCGAGCGCGACCCGGGCGCAGTGCCGAACGGTGATGAATTCGCTGCGTCGCTTGGCCACCGACCTGGCGATCAGCGGCTCCTCCTCGGGCAGCGGCGTGAGGTCCGGCGGGTCGGAGTACAACTCGGCATAGGCCATAGCCTCAACCAGGGTGCCGGGCAACAGCGACGACACCAGCATTCGCGTCGTCACCGGGATTGCCGCTGCTGCAATCGTTCCCGGAACTGGGTGGCCTGCGCCTTCATCTCCGGCGTGACCACGAAGTGACCGCCGAAGTCGTTGAGGTAGCCGGGCGCATACTGGGGATCCGGCAGCACCTGGCGCAACCAGCTGTACGGTTTGCGACGCCGCCACTCCCGCGGGTAACCCACCGACACCTCTTCGAACCGCACCTCGTCATACCAGGTGGTCCGCGGAATGTGCAGGTGCCCGTAGACGGAGCAGACCGCGTTGTAACGAGTGTGCCAGTCGGCGGTCTTGGTGGTTCCACACCACAGGGCGAACTCCGGGTAGAACAGCGCGTCGCAGGGTTGCCGCACCAGCGGGAAGTGATTGACCAGCACCGTCGGTTGCATCCAGTCGAGTTGTTCCAGACGGGCGCGGGTCTTGGCAATCCGCTCCCGGCACCACGCCTCACGGGTGGGGTACGGCTCGCACGAGAGCAGAAATTCGTCGGTGCACACGACGTTGCGTTCCCGGGCAATCGCCATGCCCTCGGCTTTGCTGTTGGCTCCCGCCGGCAGAAACGAATAGTCGTACAGCAGGAACATCGGCACGATGGTGGCCGGCCCACCCCGTTCCGTCCACACCGGAAATGGATGTTCGGGGGTGACGACGCCCATCTCATCGCACATGTTGACCAGGTAGTCGTAACGCGCGCGACCAAAGATCTGCATCGGATCCTTGTTAGTGGTCCACAGCTCGTGGTTGCCCGGCACCCAGATCACCTTCGCGAAGCGCTTCCGCAGCAGATCCAGCGCCCAGCGGATCTCGTCCGTGCGTTCGGCGACGTCGCCGGCCACGATCAGCCAGTCGTCCGGCGACGACGGGTGCAGCGACTCGGTGACGGGCTTGTTGCCGAGGTGACCGGTGTGCAGGTCCGAGACAGCCCACAGCGTCGGTTGTCCCCCACCGCTCGGTTCTTGCCCCGTTTGTCGCCCGGCCACGACTAACCACCCTAGCGACCCGATGTAAACGGCCTGTTTGCCAAGGGACCTATCTGATGGCGATTCGCTGGGACCAGATGGTGGCGACCCGCTGCGCCCGGCTTCGCCGCGCTGGCGATCGCCACGGCCTAGAACAAGTTCTCGTTTCGCTGTGACTGTGCGGACGCTACTTGTACACTCCCGGCAATAGGACCGCCGAGAGCAGGGGGTGTCGTGTTCGCCAAGGTGCGTCTGGTTGCAGCGCTTAGTGCGCTGTTCGCCGCGATGATCGTGGGCTGGCAATTCGCTCCACCGATGCCGGCCAACCACGGGACCGTCGAGCTGCGCTCTACCGCTCAGCCGATGGAAACCACCATGAAGAGCCCCATCGTGGCGACCAGCGACCCCAGCCCGTTCGATCCGTGCACCCAAATCCCGTTAGACGTCGTGCAGCGACTCGGCCTGGGCTTCACACCCCCCGAGGCGCAGGAAGGGTTGCGGTGCCAGTTCGACGCCGGGAACTACCAGCTCGCCGTCGAGCCGATCATCTGGCGCACCTACGCCCAGAGCCTGCCGCCCGACGCCGTCGAGACCACGATTCAGGGCCACCGAGCTGCGACGTACTGGGTGCTGAAGCCCACTTACCACAACAGCTACTGGTACATCTCCTGCATGGTCACGTTCAAGACCAGCTACGGGGTGATCCAGCAGTCGCTGTTCTACTCCACCGTCTACTCCGAGCCCGACGTCGACTGCCCGTCTACCAATCTGCAGCGGGCCAACGAACTCGTTCCCTTCTATAAGTTCTAGTTCCGTTCCCTAATGTGGGGATGTGACCACTACATCCACCGGGCGCGAACAGGCGAAGCTACGCGCGCTGACCACCGGAGTCGGCATGAAAGCCGCGCAGGGCGCGCTTGGCGTGGCGCTGGGCCTGCCCCGCGCAACCACGCGCTACACCGTCAACCGCGTCCGAATCCCAATGCGCGACGGCGTCCAGCTGGTAGGCGATCATTACGCGCCGGAAACATCCAAGCCTGCCGGCACCTTGCTGGCCCGGGGACCCTACGGGCGTAAATTCCCGTTCAACCTGGCCTACGCCAGGTTGTATGCCGCCCGCGGCTATCACGTCGTGCTACAAAGCGTGCGGGGTACCTTCGGGTCCGCCGGCGAGTTCGAGCCGATGGTCAACGAAGCCGCCGACGGCGCCGACACCGTGGCGTGGCTGCGCCAGCAGCCCTGGTTCACTGGCACGTTTGCCACCATCGGGCTGTCCTATCTGGGTTTCACCCAATGGGCGCTGCTGAACGATCCGCCGCCGGAGCTGGCCGCGGCCATCATCACCGTGGGGCCGCACGACTTCAGAGACTCGACGTGGGGCACCGGAACGTTCGCGGTGAATGACTTCCTGGGCTGGAGCGATCTCGTTGCCCGACAGGAGGACCCGGGACGCATCCGTGCCGGTATCCGCCAACTGCGGGCTCCGCGCAAAGTTGCGCGCGCGGTCGGTGAGGTGCCGCTGGGCCCCGCGGCCCGAACACTGCTCGGTGAAGGCGCGCCCTGGTTCGAATCGTGGGCAGAGCACACCGACCCCACCGACCCGTTCTGGGACAAACTGCGCTTCCCCGACGCACTGGACCGCGTCAAGGCTCCGGTGCTCCTGCTCAGCGGCTGGCAGGACATCTTTCTGCGCCAGACACTGCAGCAATACCGGCACCTACGCGACAGGGGCGTGAACGTCGCTCTGACGGTGGGACCCTGGACCCACACCCAGATGATGACCAAGGGCCTGCCCACCTGCGCTCAGGAAACCTTGGACTGGCTCGATGCGCATCTGGGCGTTGCGGCGCAACCGCAGCGCGAGAGCCCAGTGCGCGTCTTCGTCGCCGGCCGGGGATGGCGCTACCTGCCGGCCTGGCCGCCGGCCACGGCCGAACACAGTTTGTATCTGCAGCCTTACGGGCATCTCGGCGACACCCCGCCGGAGACCAAGACGCGGCCGGCGAACTTCCACTACGACCCCGCACACCCGACCCCCACCGTCGGCGGTCCACTGCTGTCGCCGAAAGGCGGATACCGCGACGACACCCACCTGGCGTCGCGCGACGATGTGCTCAGTTTCACCGGAGCTGCCCTCACCCATGACCTCGACGTGTACGGCAGCCCAGTCGTCGAATTGGCGCACAGCTCGGACAATCCCAATGTCGACCTGTTCGTCCGGGTCAGCGAGGTCGACGCGAAGGGCCGGTCCCGCAACGTGAGCGACGGCTACCAGCGACTTGGTGACGGGGAGCGACAGGTGCGCATCGAACTGGACCCCATAGCGCACCGATTCGCGGCCGGATCCCGCATCCGCGTCCTGATCACCGGCAGTTGGTTCCCCCGCTATGCGCGCAATCTCGGCGTCCAGGAGCCGGTGTTGACCGGGCGGCAACTGAAGCAGGCCACACATTCGGTGCATTTCGGCGATTCCCGGCTGCTGCTTCCGGTCAGCGGAGATTCAGCCGACGGCGCGGCGGACGCGGACGGCGATCTCGGCTAGTTCGGCCGCATCGTGCACTGGCGCCGCCAGGCTCGGGTCGACGGGCAGCCGCACCCAGCTGGTGCAACCCGCGTAGTCCGGGGTGCGGGTCAGCCGCAACGGCTCAATCAGAGGTATCGCCGAGACCACCAGCACGGCCAGCTTGTGTTTGGGCCGGAAGTCTAGCCGGTCGGCCCGCACCGACTCTGCGGTCCAGATGTGCAGATCCTCGATCTGCTGCAGACCGTCCGGTCGGTTAACCGGCAGCGCGGCAACAACTTTGGCTGCGGCCCGCACGGTGATGTGCGCATCGGTACTGTCGTCGACCGCGGGCGCGAGCAGATCCTGATGCTCGGGCCGGACGCGCTGCGCGTGGGTGTGCGCGATCGTCGGGAACAACAGGAACTCCTGGGCGGCCACCTCGAAACGCTTCTCGCCGATGCCGCCCTTGCGCAGCAGTATGGTCTGGCGCCCGTCGAGCAGCGCGTGTACGGCCGCGCTCCACTCTTTGAGCGCTGTCGTCATTATCTGGGCGCCACCGTCACTGCGATCTCGCGAGTCGCGCTACAACCTCGGGCCGGCGCAGGGGCGGGACGGTCTTGGGCGGCTGTCGACGTTGCGGCAGCGCCTCGAGCAGCCGCGTCGTGGTCGCGGTTACCTCGGCGACGGCAGCTTCGAACGCGTCGGCGTTGGCCGCGGACGGATGCGCGATCCCGCTGACCTTGCGCACATACTGGCGCGCCGCGGCCGCGATCTCCTGGGCCGTGGCCGGCGGCTCCAGCCCGCGTAGTTCGGTGATATTCCGGCACATGGTGTCCACGATAGGCGGGGAGCGGACTTGGCTACGGTTAACTCATGACTGACGAGATCCTGCTGATCGAGACCGACGAACGGGTCCGCACCCTTACCCTGAACCGCCCACAGTCCCGCAACGCACTGTCCACGGCGCTGCGGGACCAGTTTTTCGGCGCGTTGGCCGACGCAGAGACCGATGACGACGTCGATGTGGTCATCGTCACCGGCGCCGATCCGGTGTTCTGCGCCGGACTCGATCTCAAGGAACTGGGTGGGCAAACCGCCCTGCCCGACATTTCGCCACGGTGGCCGGCCTTGACCAAACCGGTGATCGGCGCGATCAACGGTGCCGCGGTGACGGGCGGACTGGAGGTGGCGCTGTACTGCGACATCCTGATCGCCTCAGAGCAGGCACGCTTCGCCGACACGCATGCCCGGGTCGGTCTGTTGCCCACCTGGGGGCTCAGTGTGCGACTACCGCAGAAGGTGGGCGTAGGCCTGGCCCGACGGATGAGCATGACCGGGGACTACCTCTCGGCAACCGACGCGTTGCGCGCCGGACTGGTCACCGAGGTGGTGCCGCACGACCAACTGCTCGGCGCCGCTCGGCGGGTTGCGACCTCCATCGTCGGAAATAACCAGGGCGCGGTGCGCGCGCTGCTCGCGTCGTATCACCGGATCGACGATGCACAGACCGGCGGAGGGCTCTGGCTGGAAGCCGCTGCGGCCCGACAGTTCCAGACCAGTGGCGACGACATCGCCGCCAATCGCGAGGCAGTGTTGCAACGAGGACGCTCGCAGGTGCGTTGAGCGCCGCCTGGTAGACCGGCCGCGGTGCGGACCGGTCAGGTAGCGCCCGTCCCGGTTACCACCCAGCGGCCGCTCAGGGTGCGCCAGCCGACGAAGATCAACCGCAGCACCACAAAGGTGCTCAATCCCGACCAGATACCTACCAGGCCCCAGCCGTACGCCAACGACAACCAGATCAGTGGCAGAAACCCGATCAGCGCACTGATGACGGTTGCCGTCCGCATGAATGCGGCGTCGCCCGCGCCCAGCAAGACCCCGTCAAGCGCGAAAACCGTTCCGGCGAGCGGCAATTGGGCCACCATGAACCACCACGGCACCCCGATCGCCGCAAGCACGGACCGGTCCTCGGTGAATAGCTGCGGCAGCACCGCGGCTCCTAGGGCAAGCATGCTGGCCAATATGCCCGCGGCAGCGGTTGAAAACACTGTCACCCGGCGGACCACCGATTTCGCATGCGCGGCGTCACCGGCGCCCAGCGCCGCGCCGACCAGCGTCTGCGCCGCGACGGCTAACGAATCAAGCACCAGGGCAAGGAAAGTCCAGAGCTGCAACACCACTTGGTGGGCGGCGAGCGCAGCCAC
>JAVROZ010000596.1:0-3453 GCA_032162485.1 Mycobacterium sp. | reverse complement strand
CGTCGACTTGCCGCCAGCCCGCAGCAACCGGTCGCGGTCGGCGGTGCGGAAAAATTCGGCCCCGACGATTTTGGCCAGCCCTTCGGAATCCGCCTGTGACAGTGCGGACGGACGCAACTTCACCTGGTCGAGCTCCAGCTCAGCCTCTTCCGATTCCTCAAGTCCCACCACCTGCTTCAGCAAGGACCGGATTCCATCGGAGAGTGGCTTGGCCGCGGCGGGATCCCCCCACGCGTTCCATTTCATTGGCGGAAGGTATTCCTCGAGTTGCGTCATGCGTTACAGTATTACACATGCTGTCAATCAGTAACGATACTTCTTTGGATACCGGGGATCGCATCCTTGCAGCGGCGGCGAGCTGCGTAGTGGATTTCGGGGCGGACCGGGTGACGCTTGCCGAGATTGCCCGTCGCGCCGGCGTGAGCCGCCCGACCGTCTACCGCCGATGGCCGGACACGCAGTCGATCATGTCCACGCTGTTGACCAACCACGTCACCGACGTGATGCGCGACCTGCCGTTTGACCGCAACAACCGGGAGGCACTGGTGAAACAGGTGGTCGCGGTGGCCGACCGGTTGCGCCGTGACGAACTGGTCATGTCGGTGATGCACTCCGAGCTGGCCAGGGTCTACATCACCGAGCGCCTCGGCACCAGCCAGCAGTTCCTGATCGACGGATTTGCAACCCGGTTGGAGCTGGCGCAAGAGGAGGGCAGCGTCCGGCCCGGTGACCCCCGTCAACTCGCGACCATGGTCCTGCTGATCGCCCAGTCGACAATCCAGTCGGCAGACATCGTCAAACCGATACTCGACGACGAAGCGCTTGCCACCGAACTCACCTACACACTGAACGGATACCTGTCCTGATGGATAACTCCCCGGTCCTTAACGCTGCGCGCCGCACCTCGGAACTCGAGGCACTCGCCGACGGCGAAGCGCTCGACGTCATCGTGATCGGTGGCGGTATCACCGGCGCCGGAATCGCCTTGGACGCAGCATCTCGGGGCTTGCGGACGGCGCTGGTGGAAAAACACGACCTGGCATTCGGTACCAGCCGGTGGAGTTCCAAACTGGTGCACGGCGGGCTGCGTTACCTGGCCAGCGGCAACGTGGGCATCGCCCGGCGCAGCGCCGTCGAACGCGGAATCCTGATGAGCCGCAACGCCCCACACCTGGTCAACGCAATGCCGCAACTGGTTCCGCTGTTGCCGTCGATGAATCATGCCAACCGCGCGTTGGTGCGCCTGGGCTTTCTCGCGGGTGATGCGTTGCGGGTGCTGGCGGGTACGTCGTCCTCGACGTTGCCCCGATCGCGCTGGATTTCGGCGAGGCGCGTGGTGCAGATGGCGCCGACGGTCCAACAGGACGGCCTGGCCGGTGGATTGCTCAATTACGACGGGCAATTGATCGATGACGCCCGCCTGGTCACCGCGGTCGCGCGCACCGCCGCCCAACACGGCGCCCGGATCCTGACTTACGTGGCCGCCTCGGATGCCACCGCCACCTCGGTGCGGTTGACCGACCAGCGCAGCGGAGAGTCGTTCGAGGTGTCGGCCGGTGCCGTCATCAGTGCGGCGGGGGTGTGGGGAGGAGACATCGATCCGGCGTTAAAGCTACGGCCAAGTCGCGGAACGCATCTGGTGTTCGACGCCAGCGCGTTCGGCAATCCGACTGCAGCGCTGACCATTCCGATTCCCGGTGAGCTCAACAGGTTTGTATTCGCGATGCCCGAGCAGCTCGGCCGTATCTACCTCGGATTGACCGACGAGGATGCGCCCGGCCCGATTCCCGATGTGCCTGAACCATCTTCGGAGGAGATCACGTTCCTGCTGGACACGGTGAATACAGCGCTGGGGACAACCGTTGCGGCCTCCGACGTGATCGGCTCCTACGCCGGTCTGCGGCCGCTCATCGATACCGGCGCGGGGCGCACCGCCGATGTGTCTCGCGACCATGCCATCTTCGAATCGCCGTCCGGGGTGATCAGCGTGGTGGGCGGCAAGCTCACCGAATACCGTTACATGGCTGAGGATGTGCTGAACCGAGCGGTCAGACTGCGGCAGCTGCCCGCCGGTGAGTGCCGGACCCGCAACCTGCCGCTGATCGGTGCGTCGACCAATCCGGGACCCGTGGGCCCGGCCGGCATTGCGTTGCCGGCGTCGCTGGTGGCGCGTTACGGGGCCGAGTCGGCCAATGTCGTTGCCACCGCGACGTGTGAGCGGCCCACCGACCCGGTAGTCGACGGCATCGATGTCACCCGGGCCGAGTTCGAGTACGCCGTGACCCACGAGGGTGCATTGGATGTCGGCGATATTTTGGATCGCCGGACCCGCATCGGTCTGGTGGCGCGCGACCGAGAGCGGGTGGTGAGCGTCGCCGAGGAGTTCCTGGCTGGAGTGGGTTGATCCGGGTTCGACCCGGCGCAGTACGGGTAACACACGTGTCGATGAATACGGATCCGCAGCAGAAGTGGGCGCGTGACGAGATCAGGGTGACGGACCCGAAGGCGATGTCGACAGCCATCGTGGGCACCGCGATCGGCAACGTCATGGAGTGGTATGACTTCGGCGTCTACGGCTATATCGCCACCACGATCGCGCAGGTGTTTTATCCCGGGAACAGCGTCAGCGCCGTCCACCTCATCGCCACTTTCGGCACCTTGGCGGCGGCGTTCGTGGTGCGTCCGATCGGCGGCATGATCTTTGGTCCGCTCGGTGACCGGATCGGTCGCAAGCGGGTTTTGGTGATCACCATCCTGATGATGACGGCGGGTACCACGATGAGCGGCCTGCTGCCCGGCTACAGCGCCATCGGCATCTGGGCGCCGATCCTGCTCATCGTTGCCCGGGTGTTTCAAGGCCTGTCGACCGGCGGCGAGTTCGTGGGGGCGATGACCTACCTGGTTGAGCAGTCACCGGATCGCAAGCGCGGCATGTTGGTCGGGTTCCTACCCTTGGGCAATCTGATCGGCTTCGTGTTCGCGGGATTCTTGGTGACTGGGCTGCAGGCATGGCTGCCGAATGACGACTGGCTGGCGTGGGGCTGGCGAATTCCGCTGCTACTTGCGGCGCCGTTAGGTTTGATCGCGTTGTACATGCGACTGCGACTCGACGAGTCACCGGCATTCAAACAGATGGCGGAGAACGCGGAAGCCGCCGAAGAAGGTGGCCGGCACCAGTTCCGGCGCACGGTCGTGGAGCAGTGGCGACCGATGCTGATCTGTGCCGCTCTGGTGCTGACCTCGCAAGTCGCCGATTTCATGGTCACCGGTTACCTGCCGACATACCTGAAAACTGTTGTGCACGTGGCAGAAACCCCCGCGCTAGTGATGATCGTGATCACGTTGGCGGTCCTGATGGCAACCATCGTGTTCGTCGCGAAGTTGTCCGACCGGATCGGCGTCAAACCGATCATGCGGACCGGTTGCGTCCTGCTCATCACGGCTTCGATCCCG
>JAVROZ010000595.1:0-3304 GCA_032162485.1 Mycobacterium sp. | reverse complement strand
ATGCTCACTTCCAACGTCGGCGAGGCATACGGATTTGTCCGCAGCCGCGCCGATCTCGAGTTGCCCGACCTGGAATTGATCTTTGCGCCGGCACCGTTCTACGACGAGGCGCTGGTCCCCGCGGCGGGGCACGGCGTGGTCTTCGGGCCTGTCCTGGTCGCGCCGGAAAGCCGCGGACAGATCACGCTGCGGTCCGCCGACCCGCACGACAAGCCGGTCATCGATCCGCGCTATCTGTCCGATCCCGGTGGCGTGGACCGTGCGGCGATGCTGGCGGGGCTGCGGATATGCGCCGAGATCGCCGATGCTCCGTCGCTCCGTGACGTGCTCGGATCCGTCGTGCGACCACGCAACAGCACCAAACTCGACGAAGCCATCCTCGAACTCGCCCTCAACGAGTGCTCGCACACCCTGTATCACCCAATGGGAACCTGCCGGATGGGCAGCGACGAAGCAAGCGTGGTAGGTCCGCAGCTACGGGTCCGTGGCGTTGACGGACTGCGTGTCGCCGACGCTTCGGTGATGCCCAGCACGATTCGCGGTCACACGCATGCCCCCTCGGTGCTGATTGGCGAGAAGGCTGCCGATCTGATCCGCGGCTCGCATGGTTGAGCCGAGCATCTGGATGCAGAAGGTCACGGCCAATCCGGGCCATTCGCACTGGTATGTCGAACGTTTCCGTTCCATGGCGCAGGCCGGCGAGGATCTGCTCGGGGAGGCACGCTTTGTCGATGCGATGGCACCACGCGGTGCCCGCATCCTCGACGCCGGGTGCGGGCCCGGCCGGTTGGGCGGGTATCTGGCCACGGTCGGTCATCACGTGGTCGGCGTCGACGTCGACCCAGTGCTCATCGAGGCGGCCGAGCAGGACCATCCTGGGCCGCGCTGGCTCGTTAGCGACTTGGCCGAGCTCGACCTGCCTGCGTGCGGCATCACCGAGCCGTTCGACGTAATTGCGTCGGCCGGCAACGTCATGACATTCCTTGCCCCGAGTACCCGCGTCCAGGTGCTGCGCCGGCTGCGTGCCCACCTCGCGGTCGATGGACGATTGGTGATCGGCTTCGGTGCCGGTCGCGACTACAAGTTCGCCCATTTTCTCGACGACGCCTCAGCTTCCGGGTTGGCAGCCGAGCTGCTGCTGTCCACTTGGGATCTGCGACCGTTCGAAGGTGATTCCGACTTCCTCGTAGCGCTCCTTCGACGGGCCTAGGTCGCTCGCCACCGCACTGACCCGGGCACCGAAGTGCCGAGCGCCGGCGACCTCGGCAGAATGGCACCCATGGGCCGCAACCGATGACCATGAACGCCAAACGGCGCCGGGTACACGACAAGCTGGCGAAGCTGCCGGGGGTTCGGCCGGTGCGCCGGCCGGTGTCGCCGGGTAGCGGCGACGAGTTCGACCTCTATTACGTGCGCACCGGCCGCAAGTCGGCGCGCCCCGTGGTGATCATTCCCGGAGGTCCGGGGGTGGCATCGCTGCGCTTGTACCAGGGGTTTCGTCGCCGTGCCGCCGCCGCTGGACTCGACGTGATCATGATCGAGCACCGCGGATTGGGAATGTCGCGCCACGACGACTCCGGCGTCGACCTGCCGCCACAGGCATTGACCGTCGATCAGGTGGTCGACGATGTGGCTGCAGTGCTCGACGACGCGAACGTGGCTTCGGCCGTGATCTACGGCTCGTCGTATGGCAGCTACATCGCGGCCGGCCTGGGAGTCCGCCATCCCGGCCGGGTGCACGCGATGATCCTGGATTCGCCACTGCTGTCCCGCCATGACATCGACCTGGTTCGCGATGCAATCCGCGGCGTCCTGCTCAACGGCGACAATCCGCAGACCAAGGCGTTGGCTCCCAAGGTTCGCCGGCTCGTCGACGCCGGGGTGATGACCCCGTCGGCGGGCCAGGTTGCGGCGACGGTCTATGGGTACGGCGGAGCAACCATGCTCGAGCACCAGCTCGACCTGTTGCTCACCGGGCGAAGAATGCTATGGCGGACGCTGATTCGGGTTACCACCATGGGAGTGAGCCGCAAGGCGCCGTACCGGTACGAAGCGGACCTGGTCAATCGCATTGCCTTCCGCGAACTCGACTATGCCGCCGAACCCGATGGTCTGCCGCTTGATCCGGCCGTGGCGGTACGTGAAACCCTGGACGCTGTAATGGCTTTCGAAGCCGAACCCTACGACCTGGTTGCCGAGATGCCCCGCTTCAGCTGGCCAACCGTGGTCATTTCCGGCGGTCGCGATCTCGTCACGCCACCTGCGGTTGCCGAGCGGGTGGCGTCTCTGCTGCCCAAGGCGACGCTGCTGCGGCTGGCCACGATGGCCCACAGCGCATTGGACTTTCGCGAGCCGGCCGCACTGGCTATCACCGCCGCCGTCTGTCGCGGCGAATTCGACGGATTAGCAGGCCGGGCAAGCGCTTTGGATGCGCTGCCGGCACGCCTGCCGATGCGTGTGCTGTGGAAGGCGATTGACGTGGCGGCCACCGTCGAGGCGGCTGTGCCCCCGCTGCGGCACAGGGTCAGCGCATGAAACCGATCGCGGTGTAGTCGGGATCCGCCAGCCCTCTGGCTCCGAAATTGGCCAGGTTGCTGCGGACTGCAACGGTGCCGGGAGATTGGATCAGCGGCAGGCTGAATCCCTCGGCCCAGATGAGCCTGTCGACTTCGTTGGCGAACGCGCGGGCCTTGGCGGGATCGAGTTCCCCGAGCGTTCGTTCGATTGCGTCGTCGATCTGCGGGCTACCGATCTTGCCGAAGTTGCTGTCCCCGTCGGATGCATATATCTGGGTAAGCCCGGATAGCGGGAAGGCGTCGCCCTGCCAGCCGAACAGCGCGATGTCGAATGCGCCGACGTTGACGTAGTTGCTGAAAAACCCGCTGCCAGAGCGGGCTTGAAGTTCAAGCTTGACGCCGATTTGGGCGAGGCTGTGCTGAGCGACCTGCGTAAAAACCTTCGCGTTCGGTGATTCATAGAACAGCAGCCGAACGACGAGCCGCTGACCGTTCTTCTCCCGGAACTCGCCGTTGCGCTTCCAGCCTTGGGCATCGAGTTCTCGCTTTGCCTGCTCCGGGTCATACGGCAGGCTGTTGTCCTGATAGCCCTCCTGCCCGGCGACGAAGATGTGATTGTTCAGTGGCACCGGGGCGCCGGTCAGACCGTGCAGGGCGACTTCGGCGACGGTCTTCCGGTCAATGCCCTTGCAGACCGCCAGGCGCAAATCCCGGTCGGCGAGGATCGACCCGTTTGCACCGTTCATCGTGAAGTGCGTCCAGCTCGGCGCGGGCGCCCGCCGGATTGA
>JAVROZ010000594.1:0-2743 GCA_032162485.1 Mycobacterium sp. | reverse complement strand
GGAGCTTTGCGACCGGGTTGGGCGTCGAAGTCGGTCAACACCTCTCCTCCTGTGATCCCCTCATGATTGTCGAATCTACTCGTTGCCATGGTCCGAGATGTCAGTCGATCAGCGCCAGTGTCTGACCACGACGCAATTTCCCGGACGGTGTCTTGGGGATCATCCCTGGCTCTAGCACAACCACGTTGCGCGGCCGGACATCGACCTCGGCTACCACCTCGTGGGCCACTTTCTGCTCGATCCGACGAACCTCGGCGCAGTCTTGCCAACTGTTGGACTCCACGACGACAGCGAACGTCTCGCGCGAGTGTCCGGCATCCAAGCGCACCGCTACGGCGCAACCGGGCCTAACCCCGGAGACGCGCGCGGCGGCACGTTCGATATCGGTCGGATAGATGTTGCGGCCGGCCATGACGATTACGTCCTTGACCCGGCCGCAGACGACAAGGTGGCCGGTCTCGGTCAGGTAGCCCAGGTCACCGGTGTCATACCAACCCCGGTCATCCTGCGCCGCAACGAAACCGCCCATCGTCGCGTAGCCCAGGGTCACTGATTCGCCACGCACCTGGATGACACCGACGCCTCTGGCGGGCAGGATGTTTCCATCCTCCCCGACGACGCGCGCTTCCAAGCCATCCAGTAGACGGCCAAGGGTGGCCAGTCGCCGGGTCTTACCTTTGGTCGCCGGGACCGCGCGGTGCAGCAGGGCGAGCAGGTCGGCGTCGACCTGATCGACCAATAGGCCTGCTCCGCACTCGCTGAAGGACACCGCTACCGTCGTCTCGGCCATGCCGTACGCAGGCAGAATCGCGTTAGGGCGTAACCCGAACGGCTTGCCGGCTTCGCAGAAGTCTTCGACGTCGGCGGGTTCGACCTGTTCGGCGCCCGACAGCGCCCATCGCAGCGTGGACAGATCAAACTGGCCGGCCTGCGCCAGTTTGCGAAGGCGCTTGCCGAACAACGTGTACGCGAAATTGGGTGCCGCCGTCATCGTGGCCTTGTACTTGTCGATGAGTCTGGCCCACAGCAGGGTGTCGCGCAGGAAGTCCATCGGAGTGATCTTGACCAGCTCGCAACCGAAAAACATTGGCATGGTGAGGAATCCGGTCATACCCATGTCATGGAACAGCGGTAGCCAGCTCACGATCACGTCGATATCGATGTCAACCCTTGCGCCGACGAACATCGCCTCGGCGTTGGACACCAAGTTGCGGTGAGTGATCTGTACAGCCTTTGGGGATCCGGTGGACCCCGACGTCAACTGCAGGAGCCCGACGTCGTCGTCATCTGTTTCCACCGGATCGATCGGGCGGCTTTCGAGTAGCTGCTCGATGAGAAGTACCCGTACGCCCAACGCAGAGAGCACCGAGGCCGCGGCCATGAAGGGGTCGGAGATGACTACCGCCTTGGCGCCAATCATCTTGACTACAGCGGTGGTTTCGGCGGCCCAGCGTTGAAGGTCGGTACGCGGAGTGGGCTGATGCAGCATGGTCAGACTCGCGCCACGCATCCAGATGGCCTGCCCCGCCGGGGCGATCTCGACTGGCGCACCGGCCAGCACGGGGACGGCCTCACCGTGGCCGACGCCGGCGGTAGCCAAGCCACCCGCGATCCGACGCGCCCGCTGGTGCACCTCACCCCAGGTGTGCCGGACGGGGCGGTCCGGCTCCCCGGTAACCATGCCGTTCGAACTGGACTGGGCGGTGCGATACATCTTCTCGGTGAATCTGCTCAAGGCCGTTCCTTCGGCTCCGGCGCTGCCGCGCCGCGGTCGGCCGCCAATGGCGAACCAGGGATGCCAGCGGTGAACGCCGTTGAACAACAGAAGAAGTGAATGCGTCGAAATCGAGTCGCGATGCTTCGATCGGCACTTGGGACACACCAATGCTGCTGCCGCTGCATGACAACCACCGCATGCCCGGGCATGCGGCTGACGATCATGGCGGCGGTAGGGCCTGCCCCCTTCCGGCACGCCCGAGAGGGTCTATCACACGGATTGAAGGGATGTGTCGGGTGGTTCAGGCATCCTGAACGTACGTAGGAATCCGCAATCGGGCGCTGAAGCGCGCCGAGTGTCCTTGAGTTGTGCTGCACGAGACCCCGTCAGGGTCAGTTCATTAGAAGAACCCTGCAATGGTCGGTTTTAACCGGGCGCTGCAGACACGTCGTGGCGGGGATCGTCACAGATCGCCACCGGACGTTGCAGCAAGGCTGGCGAATCAACCTGAATAGAGATTACCGCAGCGACCCGACTCCACACACAGCTATACAGCTCGGCAATAGTTCCCGCTGCGGGAGGGAACGTCAAAGCTTGACTCTAAGAATGTCTTTCGGTGCATCACGAGTAAGGCATGAACGCAAGCCGATTTACTCGGACGGATGCCAAAAGGCGTCGACACGCACCTTAGGGGCCGACCCATAGCTGCGTCTTGTCGACGAAACCCGGTCAGCCCCAAAGGTTTAGCGGCAAGCTGCTAGATCTTGGTCACCTGCACGGCCTGGGGGCCTTTAGGGCCCTGGGTGATATCGAACTCCACTCGCTGGTTCTCATCTAGGGAGCGATACCCGTCCCCTTGGATCTCAGAATGGTGGACGAACACATCTTTTGCGCCGCCATCAGGAGCGATAAAGCCGAAACCCTTTTCGCTGTTGAACCATTTCACAGTTCCCTGTGTCATACTAACTTCTCTTTCCTTTCAAATGGGCATAATTTAGCTACGCCCGAACCAACCATAACATAATC
>JAVROZ010000593.1:0-3545 GCA_032162485.1 Mycobacterium sp. | reverse complement strand
CACCCACCGACACCGCGTAGGCCGGAATGCCGTAGACGAAATTCACCGTCCCGTCGATGGGATCAAGCACCCAGGTGACCGCGTCGGCCGTTCTCCGTTGGCCCGTGGCTCCCGAACCATCCGTCTCCGCCGGGCCGCCGCCCTCCTCACCGAGAACCGGGTCGCCAGGCCGGAGCACGGCCAACCGCTCACGCAGCAGATGTTCGGCATCGGTGTCCACCACCGTCACTGGATCGGTCGGGGTGGTTTTGGCGCGCACCACCGCACTAGGGCCGGTTCTGAGGCTGGTTTCAAGGCCGGTTCCGGAGGCGAAGACCTCCAGGCGTCGGCGCCGGACGAATGCGGCCGCTTCAGCGGCGACCGTTTCGGCTGTCGCGCGTAGCCGCGCGACGTCCGCGTGGTCCGCCAGGTCAAAGTCCGGTGGTGTCACCGGTCTATCGCACCACAGGCGCCGGCCCGTGAACGGGCGCAACCCGCCGCACCCCCGGAGGTCGCTAAGGTGAGCGGACCACCAAGTCTCGCGAGGAGATCCCGATGACCAGCACCGTTTCTGGGACCGACGCAGCCTCAGAAAATGGGGCAGCCACGCCGCAGCGCCGAGGGTTCGGAATCGATGTCGGCGGCAGCGGCATCAAGGGCGCGATCGTGGATTTGGATACCGGACAGTTGATCGGCGACCGCGTCAAACTGCTGACCCCACAACCGGCCACTCCCGCAGCGGTTGCCAAAACCATCGCCGAAGTCGTCAACGCATTCGGCTGGACCGGCCCACTCGGGGTGACCTATCCCGGCGTCGTCGCCCACGGCATCGTGCAAACGGCGGCCAACGTGGACAAAGCCTGGATCGGAACCAACGCCAGGGACATCATCAGCGCCGAACTCAACGGCCAGGACGTCACAATTCTCAACGACGCCGACGCCGCCGGACTGGCCGAGGAGCGCTTCGGCGCCGGCAAGGACAAATCCGGCCTGGTTGTTCTCCTGACCTTCGGAACCGGTATCGGCTCGGCGGTCATTCACCACGGCAAGCTGATCCCCAACACCGAGTTCGGACACCTCGAGGTTGGCGGCAAGGAGGCCGAAGAACGGGCCGCGTCGTCGGTCAAGGAAAAAAACGAGTGGAGCTACGAAAAGTGGACCAAACAGGTGACCAAGGTGCTGGTAGCGATCGAAAACGCGATCTGGCCCGACCTGTTCATCGCCGGCGGTGGGATCAGCCGCAAGGCCGACAAATGGGTGCATCTGCTGGAAAACCGGACCCCGGTTGTGCCCGCCGCGTTGCAGAATGCGGCCGGTATCGTCGGTGCGGCCATGGCATCCGCCGAAGACGTGACGCACTGAATTTCGTCCGCTCGGCCAGTTCAAGTGCGTGGTGAAGTTACAATGGTGCTCGGCGGCCGCCCAACCCGATAGCGCGCGAGTATTCACGCTGATATCAAACGCCGACATTCGACATAGCAGACACTTTCGGTCAACCATGCCCAGACCCACCGGAAGTGCGTCCAACCGAAGGGGTGTACGTGGCAGCGACGAAGGCAACTCCGGCGACTGATGAGCCGGTGAAACGCACCGCCGCGAAGTCTCCCGCCAAGCGCACGGCGGCTAAGCCCGCCAACGGTTCCGCTCCAGCAAAGCGAGCAACTAAAGCCGCAAGGCCCGCGACAGACGACGGGCCCGGCGAAGCTTCGACGAAGGCCCGCGCCAAAACCGCGAAGGCACCGGCGGCGCGCGGCGCGGCTAAGTCCAAGGACGCCACCGGCATCTCGACTGATGCCGATGTCGTACTGGACGCCGCCGAGGCACTCGAGGCCGATGCAGACATCGACGTCGAGCCCGGCGAGGATCTCGAGATCGATGCCGCCGACCTGAGCCTCGACGACCTGGTGGAGGACGTGACACCGGACGCCGAGGACCCGGTGCTCGAAGCGGCTGAGGGCGAAGTCGAAGGCGCCGTGGTGGTCCCGGCCGGCGCGGTCGTCGACGCTGCCGCCGAGGAAGACGAGGAGATTGCCGAGCCCACCGAAAAGGACAAGGCCTCCGGCGATTTCGTCTGGGACGAAGACGAGTCCGAGGCGCTGCGTCAGGCCCGCAAGGATGCCGAACTCACCGCATCCGCAGACTCGGTCCGCGCCTATCTGAAGCAGATCGGCAAAGTGGCGCTGCTGAACGCCGAGGAAGAAGTCGAGCTGGCCAAGCGGATCGAGGCCGGCCTGTACGCGACGCAGCTGATGGTGGAATTGACCGACCGCGGCGAGAAACTGCCCGCCGCACAACGCCGCGACATGATGTGGATCTGCCGCGACGGCGATCGGGCGAAAAACCATCTGCTCGAGGCCAACCTGCGTCTGGTGGTGTCGCTGGCCAAGCGCTACACGGGCCGTGGCATGGCATTCCTGGACCTCATCCAGGAGGGCAACCTCGGTCTGATCCGCGCGGTGGAGAAGTTCGACTACACCAAGGGCTACAAGTTCTCGACGTACGCGACGTGGTGGATTCGGCAGGCCATCACCCGCGCCATGGCCGACCAGGCCCGCACCATCCGCATCCCGGTGCACATGGTCGAGGTCATCAACAAGCTGGGCCGTATCCAGCGTGAGCTGCTACAGGACCTGGGCCGCGAGCCCACCCCTGAGGAGCTCGCCAAGGAAATGGACATTACGCCTGAGAAGGTGCTAGAGATCCAGCAGTACGCCCGCGAGCCCATCTCGCTGGACCAGACCATCGGTGACGAAGGCGACAGTCAGCTCGGTGACTTCATCGAAGACAGCGAAGCGGTCGTCGCGGTGGATGCCGTGTCGTTCACCCTCCTGCAAGACCAATTGCAGTCGGTGCTGGACACGCTCTCGGAACGCGAGGCCGGCGTCGTACGGCTGCGGTTCGGCCTCACCGACGGGCAGCCGCGCACCCTGGACGAGATCGGGCAGGTGTACGGGGTAACCCGCGAGCGCATTCGCCAGATCGAGTCCAAGACGATGTCGAAATTGCGGCACCCCAGCCGTTCGCAGGTCCTGCGCGACTACCTGGACTGAGGGACACTCCGCTCAACTGTTCTGACCAGCGGGTTTGTTGGTCATTTCAGAGATAGGTAGACATCGCGAACAGGTTGTCAGTTTCGAGCGCGTTCACCGCGCCGTCGTGCAACCCTGCCGCCCGTGATGCGAGACCCATGACGAGAATGTGTCCGTCGTATAAGTCGTATAAGTCGTCGCTACCAGCCCGCCGATGGGCGTATTGCGCCGCGTCGACAAGCCGTTGACGGGAAGCGCGGGCGTTCTCGATTCCGCTGGCCCGGTCCGTGCTATCACGCGCCGCGACTGATTCTGGGATCTCCCGATCTGCATCGGTCATAGGTGAATTCTCCCCACAGACTTCGGCGGGTAGTCGCCGTAAACACCCGTATCGAGGTCACCGGCCAGGAGCGCGGCATGTTGACGGTCGGCTCGTGCCGCAACCACCGACCCTTCCCGGCAACCCCAACTCCCGCCGCTCGGCAGCCGTCGCCGCCAACGACCGCCACACCGGCACAGCCAACACCAAAGCAAGAG
>JAVROZ010000592.1:0-2860 GCA_032162485.1 Mycobacterium sp. | reverse complement strand
CGAGCAGAAAATTGACCGCGTGTGCTAGCTCCTCGGGCCGACCCCAGCGGCCGACCGGGATCATCGACGTCACCGTGTCGCGGTCGGTGAAGGCCAGCGACTCCGACAGCTCGGTGTCAAAGCTGCCTGGGATCACGCAGTTGACGGTTATTCCCTTTCGTGCGACGGCACGTGCGGTCGACCGCGTTAATCCGATGAGTCCTGATTTCGCTGCAGCGTAAGGGATCTGAACCGGGCTACCCATGATGGCGGACACCGAGCCGATGTTGACGATACGCCCGAAGCGACGCTCGATCATGGTGCCCATGGCCGCCTGTGACAGGAAGAACGCGGCCGACAGGTTGACCGCCAGGTGCCGCTGCCATTCGTCAGGCGTGATGTCGCCGTATCGCCGCTCGGTGACCGTGCCGGCGTTGTTGATGAGGTAGTCCAGTCGCCCGTGCTGGTCCAGGACCTCGTCGACGAGGCGTCGGCACGAGTCCGGGTCGCCCACATCCACCCGATGCAGGGTCACGTGGGCGCCGGCCTCCGCGCATCGGTCCCGAACCGATGCTGCTGCAACGGAATCGGTAGCGAATCCAGCGGCGACGTGCACCCCGGAGTCGGCCAGTCTCTCGGTCACGGCGCGCCCGAGCCCGCGGGTGCCGCCCGTGACCAGCGCGACACGGTTGGGTGCGGTCACTAGGACTCCCCCGGCGGTCTCGCGGCAAGTCGCACACTCAGCCGGTCCAGTGCGGCACGGTGCTCGACGGTCTCGAAACATTCACTCTCGGCCCGCGCGCACTCGGACAGCAGCGGGGCTACCCGCTCAATATGCGAGTTCAACAAGCGCCGCGCCTCCCGCGCCGCGTGCGGCGGCAGTGCCGCCAATCGGCGGGCCAGGTCGAGGGCCTCCGCCACGGTGTCTCCGGTGGGAACGACACGGTTGACCAGGCCAAGCCGGTGAGCTTCGACGCTGGGCACCCGATCGCCGAGCAACAGGTGCTCCTTTGCCGCTGAGAGACTGGTCAGCAACGGCCACAACGCAATTCCGCCTGCGCCGTCGAGCAGACCGAGCGCAACCCGCGGATCGGACAAAAAAGCGTCTTGCGCCATGACAACCAGGTCGCACAGCAGCGCCAAGGTGACACCCGCCCCGACTGCGGGGCCGTTGACCGCCGCGACGCTCGCGAACGGCAGTCGCGTCATGACCCAGAACAACTCCTGATGCTCGTCGAGGATGGCTTGGCGAACTCCCCTGTCGGCGCCCATCTCTCGGATGGTCTGGATGTCGCCGCCGGCGCTGAACGTCGCACCGTCGCCGGTCAGCACCATTGCCCCTATGTCGCTGCTCTTGTACAACGACTGCACGACGTCCAGTAGCGCGCGGGTGACCTCGCCGTCCATCGCGTTGGACTTGGCGGGCCGGGCAAGCATCACCACCGCCACTGGCCCGTCGCGCGTCACGCGCACCGCGGGGGCGGCGAGTGCTGCCGAATGCTCGTCGCGGCTCACAGCTCGACCAGCCGTGGGATAGCTCCTGCCGAAACTAGTTGCCGCCCAACGGCTCTGCGTAACTCGTTGGTCGAGCCCAACACTGAATCCAGGACCAGGGCGCGCGCCAGGTAACGGTGGAATGGGTGTTCGGCGGTAAAGCCGATGCCGCCGAGTACCTGTTGGCAGTGTGTTGCCGCGAGACGCGCGGCCCGTCCGGCAAGGGATTTCGCCAGCATGCCCGCCAAGTACTCGTCGTCGGCCTCCCAAGCCAGTTCGAGCGCCGCTGCGGCGGCCTCGCTCGCCACGTGGGCCTCGGCCAGGCGGTTACGTACGCCCTGGAAGGAGCCGATCGGACGGCCGAATTGCACACGGTTACAAGCATGTTGGACCGCCAGATCGATCATTGCGTTCACGGCCCCGACGATCTGGTATCCCAGTGCCCGCCGTCCGGCAGTGGCCACCGCATTCCACAATGCGCTCGCCTGATCGCCCGATGAGACGACCGTCGCCGTGACTCCTTCAGCAGCGACCTCAGTGATCGCCAGTGCGGGATCTAGGCCCGCCACCACCCTCATCGACAGCGTCGAGGGATCGGCAGCCCTGACCCACACGGTCTCACCGCCGCTGGCCACCGGTGCCAGGAATGCGGTGGCCGCTCGTCGGCCAATGAGCAGGCCGCGCACAGTGACGGCATCGCCCTCGAGGGACCCCGAAAGAGCCGCGCCGATCCCGGGCAGCACGACGCTGTGGGCCCCAGGTGCGTGCTGCAGCAGGCCGGTCAACGGCTGCAGCAGCACATCTTGAAACACCGTCGACATCGAACCTGCCCGGCCGAGCGCATCGAACAACGTCGATACCGCCTCGCGGGGCGCCTGCGTGAGCACCTGCTCGAATCCGAAGTCCGCGAGCGCGTTTGACAAGCGCAGACCGTCGAACTCCTGGGCGAGCCGACGCAAAGTCTGCGCCATCAAATCGCGTTCGGTTGCCTCCAGGACATCGGCGACATTGGCCATCACACGCTCCTGGGCAATCCGAGTAATCGCGTAGCCACGATATCCTTCTGGATTTCGCTGGTGCCCCCGTAGATGGTCGCCGCGCGCGAATAGGCCCATTCTCGCCGCCAGGCGCGTCCCCGCAGGGTGTCGTCGGATTCGATTACACCGGTGAGTAATTCGCGGACGGTGTCGAACACCGCCTGATCGGCGGCGGCGACAAGAAGCTTGTCGATGGAGGCCTCGGGGCCCGGCAGATCACCGCGGGCGATCCGGTCTTGCGTGCCCTTCGACCGGGCCCGGAACGCCCATAACATCTCGTAGGCCGCACCCAGAGCGGTCTGCGACGCGGCGTCGTGCGCAGCATCGAGAAGCTTGCCGAGGTGGTGGCC
>JAVROZ010000591.1:0-4469 GCA_032162485.1 Mycobacterium sp. | reverse complement strand
CCAAGCGAATTGCCGCGGGTTACGCCTTCGAAGGTCAGGCACTGGAATTGGGCACCGTCGTCGTCGACGGGCAGGCCGACCCGACTGCGCAGATTCGCATTCCGCTGGCCACCATCAACCGGCACGGTCTGGTCGCCGGAGCCACGGGCACCGGCAAGACCAAAACGCTGCAGCTGATTGCCGAGCAGCTCAGCGCTGCGGGGGTACCGGTCTTCATGGCTGACGTGAAGGGCGACCTGTCCGGATTGTCTAGACCGGGGGAGGGCAACGACAAGACCGCCGCACGCGCCAGGGACACCGGAGACAACTGGGAGCCAACGGGTTTCCCAATTGAGTTTCTCTCGCTTGGCACCGACGGAATCGGGGTTCCGGTGCGTGCGACCGTTGCCGGCTTTGGCTCTGTCCTCTTGTCGAAAGTGTTGGGGCTCAACTCTACTCAGGAGTCAACGTTGGGGCTGATTTTCCATTGGGCGAAGGAGAACAATCGACCGCTCGTCACCCTGAACAACCTGCGGACGGTCATCAGCCACCTGACCAGCGACGAGGGCAAGGCGGACCTGAAATCCCTTGGCGGGGTGTCATCCACGACGGCAGGAGTGATCCTGCGGGCGCTGGTGAATCTTGCCGGCGAGGGCGGTGAGACGTTCTTCGGCGAACCGAAGCTCGACCCGAATGATCTGCTGCGTACCGACAGTCAGGGCAAGGGCACCATCTCGTTGCTCGAGTTCAGCGGTCAGTCGCTGCGCCCGGTCATCTTCTCGACCTTCCTGATGTGGTTGCTGGCAGACCTTTTCAGGAACCTGGAGGAGGTCGGCGACGTCGATAAACCCAAGCTGGTGTTCTTCTTCGACGAGGCCCATTTGTTGTTCGCCGATGCGTCGAAGGCATTCCTGGAACAGGTTGAGCAGACCGTCAAGCTGATCCGCTCAAAGGGCGTCGGCGTGTTCTTCTGCACCCAGTTGCCGACGGACCTGCCCAACGACGTGCTGTCTCAGTTGGGCGCCCGCATTCAGCACGCGCTGCGGGCGTTCACCCCCGACGATCAGAAGGCGCTGAGCAAGACCGTTCGCACCTACCCGAAAACCGATGTCTACGACCTGGAATCAGCGTTGACTTCGTTGGGTATCGGCGAAGCCGTCGTCACCGTGCTCTCCGAAAAGGGCGCGCCCACACCCGTTGCCTGGACGCGTATGCGCGTTCCCCGTTCGCTGATGGCCTCAATCGGCAACGATGCGATCGCCGGCGCGGCCAAAGGCAGTCCGTTGCAGAGCAAATACGGACAGACAATCCAACAGGCGCCAGAGCCTGCGGCCGGCCCCAAGAGCGAACAAGCTCCCAGCCTCGACTACCCGCCGGTGCCCACGAACTCTGAGGTGCCGCCCATGCCAGCGCCGGCCGAGCCGAAGGGCCCAGCCATGTGGGAGGAAGTGCTGCAGAACCCGACGGTGAAAAGCGGCATCAACACGGCTATCCGCGAAGCGGTGAAAGGCATCTTCGGTACCGGACGGCGCCGGAAGTAAGACTTAACCGCCGCCGAGTTTCTTGTAGAAGGCGCCGACGATCGGCGCCACAATGGCGCGCGGCCCGTAGCCGCTTGCCACCGACATAGCCTTGGACGTCACCCCTGGAACGACGCGCATTTTGTTGCGCTGCAACGCATCCAGCGAGACTTTGGCGGTGTGTTCCGTCGAGATCCAGAGGAAGTCCGGTACCAGCTTTTCGACCAGCGACATCTCGTCGGGATCGGGTAGCTCGGTACGCACCGGCCCGGGGGCCAGCACCGTCACATGCACACCGGAGCCGCGTACTTCAGCGCGTAGAGATTCGCTGAAGGTGTTCGCGAACGCCTTGGTGGCCGCGTAGGTGGCGTTGTAGGGGATGGGCGAATTTCCGGCTACCGAACCGGAAATCAAGATACCGCCGGCCTGGCGTTCGATCATGCCCGGCAGCACCGCCAACGTAAGGTCGTGCACCGCTACGGCATTCAGCTGCACCTGGGCCTTCTCGCCCGCCGGGTCGAGGTCGGCAACCGCACCGAACGTGGCGGTGCCGGCATTGGCGCACAGTATCGAGATGGGCCGCGCGGCCAGTTCCTCGCACAGCTTGGCGCGATCGTTCGGGTCGGCGAGATCGGCGGGCCGTACCTCCACGGTCACGCGATACTTGTCCGCCAACTGGGCAGCGAGCTGATTGAGCAGCTCTTCGCGGCGGGCGGTGATGATCAGACTGTGGCCGCGCGCCGCCAGTTCGGTCGCCAGCGCCTCGCCGATGTTTTGCGAAGCTCCGGTGACAACAGCGCGCGCGTCGGGGCTGGGCGCAGGAATCGGCATGACGATGATCGTAGACAGCCCGCGATCACCAATCGCACTAGAGTTCGGGCATGAGTCAGCCCGAGTCGGGTTCAGTCGAATCCGCCGAGCCTGAAAATCCGCAGCGGAAGCTCGAGTACAACGCTGCGAAAATGCAGGCTCGGGGCTTCGGGCAGACCCCCCGATCCCGGGTGGCGGCGTGGGCGCTGTGGGACTGCGGTCAGACCGGCCTCAGTGCCATCGCCGCGACGTTCGTGTTCTCGGTCTACTTGACCACCAGCGTGGGAGTCGGAACCCCGCTGGGTGCGACACCGGTGAGTTGGCTGGCGCGTAGCGCGGCAGCGGGCGGGGTCATGATTGCGCTCGTGGCACCCCTGCTCGGCGTGTGGGTGGAATCTCCGCACCGGCGCCGAGTGGCATTGGGCGTGCTGACCAGCATGGCGGCGGTGTCGACCTGCTCGATGTTCCTCATCCGCGACGAACCCGGCTACTTCTTTGCCGGACTGACGCTGCTTGCCGCGACAGCGACTTGCGGCGACCTTGCCGGTGTTCCCTACAACGCGATGCTGCGTCAGCTGTCGACGCCGCAGACGGCCGGCCGAATTTCGGGCTTCGGCTATGCAGCGGGCTATGTCGGCACCGTCGTTTTGCTCCTGTTGGTCTATTTGGGCTTCATGAAGGGAGCCGGTGACACTCGTGGCCTGCTGCATCTGCCCACCCACGACGGACTCAACGTCCGGGTGGCGATGCTCATGGCGGCCGTGTGGCTGGCGTTGTTGGCCCTGCCGCTGCTCTTCGTCGCCCACCGCCTGCCCGGCGCACATGAGGAAGTATCTCGACCGACCGGCGTGTGGGGCGCCTATCGCAAGCTGTGGGAAGACATCACGTCCGAGTGGCACCGTGACCGCAATCTTGTTTATTTCCTGGTGGCCAGCGCGCTCTTCCGGGATGGGCTGGCCGCGATCTTCGGCCTCGGAATGGTGCTGGGCGTCAAGGTGTACCGCGTCGCCGAAGCCGACATTCTCATCTTCGGCATGGCCGCCTGTGTGGTTGCCGCAGTGGGCGCGGTGGTGGGCGGCTTCGTCGACCACCGGATCGGATCCAAGCCGGTCATTGTCTTTTCCTTGACCGCCATCCTCGCCGCGGGGCTGACCATGCTGGCCCTCTCGGGCCCGCTGGCCTTCTGGGTGTGCGGACTGTTGCTGTGCCTGTTCATTGGGCCGTCGCAGTCCTCGTCGCGTGCATTCTTGCTGCGTCTGGCACCCGACGGTAAGGAAGGGGTGGCCTTCGGCTTGTACACGATGACGGGCAAAGCGGTGTCTTTCGTGGCGCCATGGCTGTTTTCGGTGTTCGTGGACCTATTCAACTCCGACCGGGCCGGCCTGGGCGGCATCTGTCTGGTGCTCTTCGTGGGCTTGTTGGCGATGCTGGTCGTCCGGGTGCCGCCCACCGACTCAGAGCGGAGCGTCGCAGATGGTTAAACCCTGTCCGGTGCGCTGGCGCACCTGAACCCCGGCCACCGTGACCGAGCAGGTGACATTGTGGCCGATGTTGACGACGGTGACGCTCGCGGGATGAGGGGCCGTCGTTGACAGGCTGACCTGCTTGCTCCACGGCAGGGTCACGTTGAACTCGGTCTGGATGAGGTCGCCCGTATCCAGGTACATGACGCTGATGGCCCGGCCCTCGCCGCTGACGGTGTAGATCACGGTCTGCATCGCCCCCGGCACGGTGGGCGCCCCGGGCGGTGGGATGGGACTCGGTTCGGTCGTCGTGGTGCGCGGCGGTCTGCGGGTAATCGTGGGCGGTGGGGCTGTCCTGGTGCTCGGGGGCGCGTAGGTGGTGCTGGGCCCGGGCATGGGGGGTAAGGGCTCGATCGCAGTCTGCTGTTTGATTGCTTCGTTCGCGATGACCAGCGCTACGACCAATCCGATGACGAGCAGTACGGCAGCCCCGGCCACCAACCACAGCCATCGCGGTGACCGCGGGGGCGGAGGACCCTCGGACGGTTGTTCATCCGTCGGCGGACGGTCCTGTTGCCAGTACTGGGGCGGCAACTGTTGGGTGGGGTTGGCTTGGTAGGCGCCCGGCGCCCACGGAGAACCGCCGCCGCCATAGGTGGCGTACGGCATCTCGTCGGCATAAGCCGGGTAATCGAGA
>JAVROZ010000590.1:0-4898 GCA_032162485.1 Mycobacterium sp. | reverse complement strand
CCGCGTTGGCCGGTTACGGGCTGCGCTGGTACGAAGAGCCTGGCGAGCCACTGGATTTCGAACTGAATCACGCGGTGACGGGCTGCTATGACGGCGCGGTCGCCACCGGCGAGAACCTGTTCTCGGTACCCGACGTGGTCAACCTGGTGCGCTACGGGGGTATGCGGGCGGGTCGCGACATCTTTCAGATGGACGCCGGACTCAGCTATGGATTGGGCGAATACGTGCGGATGCTGGAAGTGCTGGAGTCTCATGGCTTCGATCGACGATTCGCCTTTCCGCACGGCGGTCATCTGATCAACCTGCACATTGCGACTGGACTGGGCCTGGGCGGGTGTGAGTCCTATCCAGGCGTGTTCGGACCGTTCGGTGGCTACTCGCCGGGCTGCGCGCTCGGTGGCGGTCGGATCGCACCCACGGATGCGCCGGGCTTCGGGCTGGAACAAAAACCCGGGTTAGCCGAGGCCATAGCCGAGTTGACGGCTTAGGAGTTCAGAAATGAAGATTGCGATAATCGGTTGTGGTGCAATGGGTTCCATCTATGCGGCCAAACTGGCCGACGCAGGCAACGACGTAACGGTGATCGACAGCTATCAGCCCGGTATCGACCAGATCGCGCAGCACGGGTTGCGGGTCACCGGTCCCGGCTATGACCATACGGTGCGGTTACGCGCCACCACCGTTGCGCCGGCTGAGCCGATGGACCTGATCGTGCTGGCGGTCAAGGCCGCGGATGTGGAAAACGCTGCACAGCAAGCGGTTCTGATGCTGACCGAGAACACACCGGTGCTGACGATCCAGAACGGTCTGGGCTCGGCGGACACCGTCGCCGGCATCGTCGGCGACCAACGGGTCGCCGTCGGGATCGCCAGCGGGTTCGGTGCCGCACGGGTAGCGCCCGGCCACGTACACCACAACGCCATGCGCGCCATGCGATTCGGCGCCTATTCCTCGCTGCCGTACGCGGCGGTCGAGTCGGTCGCAGCCCTGTGGACCGGTGCCGGCTTCGACGCCACAGCGGTTACCGACATCGCCGCCATGCAGTGGGAGAAGCTGATCTGCAACGCCGCGTACAGTGCGCCGTGCGCACTGACCGGGATGACCGTCGGCCAGGTGATGGACGACCCGGAGATGGGCTCGGTCAGTCGCGCGGCGGCGACGGAGGCGTGGGCGGTGGCCCGTGCGTCCGGGATTGCCGTCGGTGTCACCGATCCCGTCGCCCACGTCCGCACTTTCGGCGCCGGAATGCCCAACGCGAAGCCGTCAGCGCTGCTCGACCATGAGGCCCGCCGGGTCAGCGAGATCGACGTTATCAACGGTGCGGTGCCGCGCCACGGTGCACGCGTCGGCGTCGAGGCACCCGTGAACGCGACCCTGACCGCCGTGGTCAAGGCGATCGAACGGGGTTGGGCAGGAACCTGATCAGCCCGCGCGGATCCGACCACAACCCTCAACAAGCCAACGGTGACTGAACGGCCGACGCATCAAGACGAAAATTGATGTGATTTGGCAGAGGGATATGGGGTTTTGGCTCGCCGCACCGGGGTAACACTTCGACTACGGCGTTGATGATTGCGCGCCGTCGTGAACGAACTAGAGCGAACTGGTTCGTATCCCCTAATTTATATCGGCCCGCGTGGCCGAGAGGAGTACTCCCATGCGTAAATCATTAGCCGTTTTCGGCGTCGCTACAACACTCACCTTCGGCGGAGCCGGCATCGCGAATGCCACCGTCGACCAGGCTCCAGTGCCGTCGTCGACGACCACCACACTGGCCGACAACGACGCCAACACGAGCACCAACCAGCACAGCGACAAGACCGGTCTGTGGGGCCTGGCCGGTCTGCTCGGATTGGCCGGACTCGCCGGATTGCGGCGCAGGGACACCAACGCCACCGTCGAACCAGCTGCAGCTCGCAGGCCCGCGGTCTAGTAGGCAGACGCCTCCGTCGGCGAACTATCGCCGGCGGAGGCGACCAACCTGTGGCCCTACAACTTCATCTCCTGCGCACGGTGTCAGCCCCGCCGGGCTGGGACTGCGAGTGACGACGTCTCTACTGCGTCGCTTGATGTTTCGGGCACACATAAGACGATCACGAAAGGTTCGTAATGGACGCATTGACATTTCTGCGTCAAGACCACAAAAGCGTGCTGGGCATGTTGGAAGTGCTCGACGGTGCACCAGAAGGCAACGGCGCCCAGCTGAGTGGACTTGAGACGATGGTGAACAATCTGATAATTGCCGAGTCGCAACACGAGGCGGTTGAAGAACAGTTCTTCTGGCCGGCGGTCCGGCGCGTTCTGGACGATGGCGACGCTCTGGCCGATCAGGCGATCGCACAGGAAGACGCGGGCAAGAAGCTGCTACAGCGACTCGAAGAGGCCGAGCCCGGTGGGCAGGACTACCACGATGCACTCAAGGAGTTCGTCAAGGTCGGTCGAGAGCACATCGAATTCGAGCAGGATGTGGTGTGGCCGCGTTTCGCCGCGGCGGTCGATCGGCAGGAACTCGAGCGGCTCGGCGGCAAGCTGGAAATCGCGAAAAAGGTTGCGGCGACTCGTCCTCATCCGAACACACCGTCAGACTCTCTGACCCAGAAGACGCTGGGCATGGGTGCCGCGGTACTCGACCACGTCCGTGACGCGGTAAGTGGCCGTGCCGCCGACAACCCGCCGGATCCGCAGATTCATTAACAAGATGTCATATCCCGATCTGCCTGTGGCCGAACCTGTTTTCGACTATTGCTGCGAGGGTTACCGGCCAGATCGGGCCGAGCAAGACTATTAACAGCCCTGGGAGACAACATGTTTGTTCACAATAAAGACCTTCAATTCGAGGTGCGCGTCAGCCAGCCAGACCCGCGGTTCGCCTCGCTGCTGATGGAACAGTTCGGCGGCGCCAACGGCGAATTGACCGCTGCTCTGCAGTACTTCATTCAGGCCTTCGTTCTCCGTGAGAAGAATCCGAGGATGTACGACCTTTTCATGGATATCGCCACCGAAGAATTGAGCCATCTGGAAATGGTGGGCTCGACCATCACCATGTTGCTGGACGGCTTGAACGACGATCTGAAGATGGCCAACGAACGGTGCAACTGGATGCCCGCGGTAGCCACCAGGGACGGTCGCGAACAGGCCATCCACCAGGTGGCCGTCAATCCGATGTTCCTGGTGCTCAGCGGAGGTGGCCCCGACGCAAAGGACTCTGCCGGGAACAACTGGACCGGCGCGTTCATCGATGCCAACGGCGATCCTACGGTTGACCTTCGCAACAACCTCGCCGCAGAGTCCAGGGCGAAGATCGTCTACGAGTACCTCAAGCAGTTCACCGACGATCCCGGGGTCCAGGACACGCTGACGTTCCTCATGACCCGGGAAGTGGCGCATTACCAGCAATTCACCGCCGCTCTCAACGAGTTGCCGGTCAACTTCCCGCCCGGCACTCTGGCCGGCGACGAACGCTTCCAGAACGTCGCCTTCAACATGAGTGATGGTGGCGGTTCGGTGCGAGGACCGTGGAACGAGGGACAGGGCCCGTGGCCCGAGGGTATCGAGTGGCGGTACGTGGAAAAGCCGACCGAAGAATGGCTCGGAAGCACGCTGCGGCAGAACAAGGGTGCGGAAGCCAATCCTGAAGGCTCGCCAGCTGTTCCCGGTGAAAAGCCCTTCACCCACGAGCAGCGGATGCCCACGAGCTAAGCGGACCAAGGGGGTCAGCCGACCGACGAAGGCCCAGCGTCAATGGCGCCGCTGGGCCTTCGTGTGGTTTTGCACCTAGCCGTCTTTGCGACGAAGTACACCGCGACCACGGCGACCCAGGACAGCAGGCTCAGCCACAGTTGGCTGCGCGCGGCGGCATCGAACGCCATTTGTACCAGCACCGCAACGATTCCCACGGTGGTCATGATGGACAGCACCGGGAAAAACCACATTTTCACCCCTAGCTGCTCGACGGGTGTGCGCCGCCGCAGCACAATTTGCGACAGGGCGATCAGCAGGTAGACGAACAAGATGACAGCGCCAGAAGAGTTGAGCAGGAACAGAAATACCGTGTTGGGCGCCAGCCAGGCCATCAACACACACAGGAATCCCACCACCGACGAACACAAGATGGCAGTGGCGGGAACGCCGCGGCGGCTGAGCTTGACCAGTTGCGCCGGCGCCTCGCGTCGGCCGGCGAGCACGAACAACATCCGCGACGAGGTGTACAGACCGGAGTTCAGACAGGACAACACCGCGGTGAGTACCACCGCATTCATGACCTGATCAGCGCCCGGAATACCCATGTGCTTGAGGGCGGCCACGTACGGCGATGCGCCGGGATCCATTGAATTCCACGGCGTGATCATCACCAGCAGCAGGACCGAACCGACGAAAAAGACCACGATGCGTGCGACCACCGATCTCGTCGCCCGGGCAATTGCGCGCTCGGGGTCCCTGCTCTCGGCGGCGGCGATAGTGACGACCTCGGCACCCACCATCGAGAAGATCACCACCACAATCGCAGCGAAAACGGCGCCCACACCCTTCGGAAAGAATCCACCGTGGGCGGTCAGGTTGGAGAAATCCAGCTGCCGCCCGGGCAGCAGCCCGAAGACGAACGCCGTCCCGAGGCCCAGGAAAATCACGATGGCCGCGACTTTGATTCCGGCGAACCAGAATTCGAACTCGCCGAAGGAGGAGACCGAGAACAAGTTGGTGGCAGTCATCAACACCATCAGGCACAGCGACAACAGCCACAGGGGTGCGTGAAACCAGTAGTTCAGCACCTTTCCGCCGGCGACCGCCTCGAATCCGACGACGATCACCCAGAAGTACCAGTACAGCCAGCCAACCGAAAATCCGGCCCACCCCCCGAGTGCCGTTGCCGCGTAGTCGGCGAACGAGCCGGTCGACGG
>JAVROZ010000589.1:0-2714 GCA_032162485.1 Mycobacterium sp. | reverse complement strand
TGTGTTACCGGAATATTACTCACAACGGCCCTTGCGCCAATTACGGGTTGCTCACGAAGTCGCGATGAGCTGGCCTTTTAGCATTGCGATCTGTTCCGGTTAGCACACCTAGCCTTCGGTAAAACCGCCACAGATGAACGCGGAGTTAATTCTCTTACAACGCACCAGTATTTTGTCACAACAGACGCCTATTGACGGAAATTCATTAGCACCCCTAGCGTCTACCTTGTTCGGTGTAGTCATCGGTGACGCCACTGCCCAAATTCAGTTGCACAACTCGCCACGTTCGCGAGCGTGCCCGCCTCAGGTGTGCCGTGCAGAGAGGGAATCAGCAATGCCACAGCCGGAACAGCTACCTGGACCCAACGCCGACATCTGGAACTGGCAGTTACAAGGATTATGCCGCGGAGTCGACTCTTCGATGTTCTTCCATCCCGACGGTGAGCGGGGCCGCGCACGCATGCAACGCGAACAACGCGCCAAAGAAATGTGCCGCCGCTGCCCGGTAATCGACGAGTGCCGCACGCACGCTCTGGACGTCGGCGAGCCCTACGGAGTTTGGGGTGGCCTGTCGGAGTCCGAACGCGACATGCTGCTCAAGGGTTCCATCGGCCGTGGGCGGGGTATCCGCCGCTCGGCCTAATCGCTGCAGACGACGCAGGCCCGGGGTGCGTTCGCCCCCGGGCCTGCGTTTGCTTTGTGGCCGGCCCGAGGGCCGCGGGCTGCACCACCCCGGCGCCTGCCCGAGCAGCCTCAACGATTCGGGTTCACCACGAACTGCTGCGTGTTGTAGATCTCTGGTGCTCGCGGACGACCCTCGGCATCTACCGGCGTGTGCCACTGGCTGCCGAACAGGTGCAGGTTGTCAAGGGTGGACCCAGGCAGGATGAATCCGCCGTAGTTCTGCGGGACGAAATTGGCTGCGTCCGGATCACTTTGCTGCATGACCACGGTCGACGTGCCGTGGCTGAAGATCTCGGTGGGGCTGCCGCAACCGACTTGGACCCGGACAGCGCCGAACCCGTCGGAAGCGTCGAAGCCGGCCAGCACAGGTCTGCCGTCGACTTCGCGGAAGCTGAGTTCACCGTAATTACCCGGGCTGACAGGTGTGGTGGCCAGCTCCCCGGGGTTGCCCCAGCCGGTAGCAGTCCAGGGTTGCCAGGCACCGCGATCGGCCACCTGATCGGCCAAGACCCGATACATCGTGACGGGCCTGGTCCGGTCGAACGAATCCGCGGCGATGTAGACGCTGCCGTCGGCGGCTTGGTAGCCACTGAGCTGTGTGGGCTGACTATTCGGGTGGGTGCCGGGCCGGGTGGGATCCGCCGGGTTGGGTAGGGGCGTCCAGGCCCGCCATGATCCCTCGAGGGGCTGCCAGCCTGCGGCCGGGTCGTTGGTGACGTGCACCAGCCAGGAACCGCCGTCAGGATTCAGGTCCGTGGTGCCGGTGACCATGATGTATGTCGAACCGTCGCGCAGCTCAATGCTGCCCGCCGGCAGGGTGTTTCGTCCGTGGGCTTGCGGGTGCGGGGGGAACAAGACGGTCCGGCTCCCGTGGGGCCCGGTCAGCGGCGTCCCGAATCGCGCGCGGCCGCTGACATCGAAGGTCACCGGGACCGCCACCGACGGGTAATGGTGGCCCGCGCCGACGTGGTGGCCGTGAAACGAGTCACCGAACACGGCGACAAATCGCCCATTCGGTAGTTTGACGATCTCGCCGAGGTCCGCAGCGCCGATTCCGCGGATGCCGGGGCGCGCACCGGTCCCGGCAACCGAACCGAGGTTGCGCGCCTGTCCCCGCGCCACCAGCGGAACAGTCGACGGCGGCCATCTCATACGGTCGAATCTAGTGCGGGTCAACGACGCAGGACGTGGTCCTCGACGTCGACGCCCGAAGCCATGAAGGAGATCGCCGACACACTGTGGTCGTCCTCCGGTGGCGCGGGCAGAACTCCTCGCGACCTGAGGGACACGGTGTCGGCCCACCTCAGCCCGTTCTTCACCGCGGCCATGACAATCGATGCGGCACACAGCTGGCAAGCGGCCGCCGACAGCGCATACGCCGCGATCTTGGCCGCGGTTACCGGCCGTCGACCAACGGCCTGAGTACCTCGCCGACCTTCGTGATGACGCCGGGTGTGTAGCCATGCGTCGGAAGGTTGACGATCACGCCGTCGATACCTACGTCGAGCACTCGGCGTTTGATCTCGTCGGCAATTTGATCAGGTGTACCGGTGACCGCCCGGCCACCTCGCGCTTCGCCGACGTCCGCGGGAGCGTCGTACCCGTCGACCACCAGCGTCAGCAACGAACTGGTTTCCAAAGTTGCCGGGTCGCGGTCGATTTCGGCGCAGCGCTGCCGGAGCACGTCCAGCTTGGCGGGCAGGTCGGAGATGTCGGCGATGATGTTGAGGTGGTCGGCGTAGCGGGCGGCCAATCGAAACGTCTTCTTCTCGCCGCTGCCGCCGAGCAGGATCGGGATGTGGTCCCGATAACGAGGCTCGTTGACCGCGCTCTCGGTGTGGTACCACTTGCCGGAGTGGCTGGGACGCTCGCCGTGCAGCATCGGGACGATGATCTGCAGCGCCTCCTCGAGCTTTTCGAACCGCTCGGTGAACGTGTCGAAGTCGAAGCCCAGCTGCTGGTGCTCCAACTCGAACCATCCCGCCCCGATGCCGAGGATCGCGCGCCCCGCACTGACCACGTCCAATGTC
>JAVROZ010000588.1:0-5665 GCA_032162485.1 Mycobacterium sp. | reverse complement strand
CTTGGCCACAGCCGTCGCAAGCATGGGTACAGCAGCGTGAATGTAACGTAACTTCAACATCAAACGAAACACGAGTCACAACAACCACATCACGCGGACCACCCGGTACACCGACGTTCCACACCATGCCGCGCGAATCCCAGGGGAGTAGCAACCGTGCAGACCATCAAATCCTTCGCCATCGGTGCTGCGGCTGTGGCCGCAATCGGCGCTGCAGCGGCCGGTGTGACATCCATCGCCAGCCCGGTCTCTTACAACGTGGCGCCGGTCGTCTACGGCGCGCCGCTTCCGCTAGACCCGGCGCCGGCCAGCGTCCCGACCGCCGCTCAGCTCAACGGCATCCTCACCAACCTCGCCGACCCCAACGTTTCGTTCTCGAGCAAGGGCAATCTGGTTGAAGGCGGCATCGGTGGGACCGAGGCGCGCATCGCCGATCACCAGCTGAAGAAGGCAGCCAAGAACGGCGACCTGCCGTTGTCATTCAGCATCGCGAACATCCAGCCGACCGCGGCCGGCTCGGCCACTGCCGACGTGGCCGTCTCGGGCCCCAAGCTCTCGACACCGGTCACGCAGAACGTCACGTTCGTGAACCAGGGCGGCTGGGTCCTGTCACGCAGCTCGGCCATGGAGTTGCTGAAGGCGGCTTCGGGCTAGGCCCGGCTACCTCCTGAGCCCGCTGAGGCCGAGTTTGGTGAGGCGGTCCGGGTCGGCCAGCACGTCGATCGCGGCGATGCGGCCGTCTCGGACCACGAATCCCATGACCGCGGCCGCCCGGCCGGCCACGAAGATGACCGCGCCGGCGGCTCCGTTCACTGCCGCGGCGCGCACCTCACGCTCCGGCCCCGCGTAGCTGCCGGCCAACTTGGCCACCGCGGTCGCGCCCTGGGTGCGGAAGCCGGGGGTGCCGGACCCGAAATCGCCGCGCAGCACGACGTCTGGATCCAGGACGGAAACCAGTCGATCGAAATCGCCGCTGCGACCGGCGGCGAAAAACGCAGCGACGGCGTCCTGCTGTGCCGTGAGGTCGCTATCGGGAACAGGGCCCGCCTCCTGGATGCGCCGTCGTGCGCGGCTTGCCAGCTTGCGCGTTGCCTCGGGTGACCTTTCGAGGATCGGCGCGATCTGGTCGAACGGAATCGCGAACGCGTCGTGCAGCACGAACGCCAGGCGCTCGGCGGGCGGCAGCGTGTCCAACACCACGAACAACGCCAGACCTACCGCTTCGGCCAGCATGGCGCGGTGCTCCGGGTCGAACTCCCCGTCCGTTTCCACGATCGGATCCGGAATCCGGCCGACCAGGTCCTCAGCGGCCCGGCCCCGGCGCGTCCGGAGGTAATTGAGGCAGATCCGGGCCACCACGGTGGTCAGCCACCCTTCGAGGTTGGCGATATCGTCTACGGCGCTCTCGCTCAACCGCAGCCACGCTTCCTGGACCGCGTCCTCGGCATCGTCGATGGAGCCCAGCATCCGGTAGGCCATCGCACCGAGCCGCGGACGGGCGGTCTCGAAACGCGCGGCCAGCGTCGTGTCGTCGGTCATCTGCGACCCGGGTAATCAGGCACGGCGCATACCTGGCCTTCGGACAGGCCCGAAGACCCGATGTCCAGCGCGATGTTGAAGCGGGCACGCAGGTTGCCCAGGGTGATGATGTGCGTCAGCCCGACAAGTTGAGCGGTGTCGAAGTGCGCGCGCAGCGCATCGAACAGCTGATCGCTCACCTGGACCGGAGTGCGGGTTATGCCCGTTGCGTACTCGAGGATCAGCTTGTCTAGCTCGGAGAAGCACGCCGCGTTCCGAAAATCGGACAGTGCCAGGAGTTCCTCATCGGTGATTCCCCAGCCGCGTGCGATCTGCGAGCCGAGGTCGATGCAGAATTCGCAGCCCGCCGTCGTCGCAGACTTCAGCTCGGCCAGCGCGCGCTGCCGCGGGCTGAGGATGTCGAGCTTTGTCTCGGCCTGCTCGAGCCGTCCGTAGGCCCGCAGCAGCCGGGGGATGTGTGCATACATCCGCAGTGGTTCCAGCATGGTCGCGGTTTCGCGACCGGTCAGGTGCTTGAAGTGGCGCTTGGTGAAGAAAAAGGCGATTTTGGCGCCCAGGCCGGCTTCGTGGTCGGAGACTCCGGTAAGTCTTCCGGTAGGTCGTGCCCCGGCAGTGTGATTCATCGCGTACCTCCCGCAGTGTGTCCCTAGCCCTTTCACTAGATCGACACCTGGCAGCACCCAAACGTGACCGGCTACCGAGCCCCGCCCACCGACATATCCATGTCGTAGACCCGGGCGTGCAGCACGGTGCGATTTCGCAGCGCCGCACGCACCGCCCTGTGCAAGCCGTCCTCGAGGTAGACGATGCCGTGCCATTTCACCGCGTGCGGGAAAAGATCGCCGTAGAAGGTGGAGTCCTCCGATAGCAGGCGGTCCAGGGCAAGAACCGTGGTGGTGGTTACCAATTCGTCGAGCCGGATCTGCTGTGGTGGTATCTGGGACCAGTCCTTATACGACAGCCCATGCTCCGGGTACGGCTTGCCGTCGCGCACGCCCTTGAAGATCATCCGCAGTCGCTTTCGCCTGACATTTTCCGGCCGCACCGAACCCTCGACCGGACCACGTGGCAAGGCTAGACCGCCACCGGCAGCGATGACGTATCGGCCGCTGATCCACAGGTTGGCAGGCCAGCTCCCGCCGAGACCGTAAAATAAACGCGGCCAGTATGTGTGCGGGAGGTGACTGACGATGGGAAGCGCTGACGAGCGTCGCTTTGAGGTTTTGCAGGCAATTGTGGCCGACTTCGTCTCTACCCACGAACCGATCGGTTCGAAGTCCCTGGTGGAACGGCACAATCTGGGCGTTTCCAGTGCCACCATCCGCAACGACATGGCTGTGTTGGAGGCTGAGGGCTACATCGCCCAGCCGCACACCAGCTCGGGACGGGTTCCCACCGAAAAGGGCTACCGCGAGTTCGTCGACCGCCTCGACGACGTCAAGCCGATGTCATCGGCGGAGCGCCGCGCGATTCAGGTCTTCCTGGAATCCGGCGTCGACCTCGACGACGTGCTACGCCGTGCGGTGCGGCTACTGGCACAGTTGACGCGTCAGGTTGCGGTGGTGCAGTACCCGACGCTGTCGGCGTCGACCGTCCGCCACCTGGAAGTTATCGCGCTGACGCCGGCCCGGCTGCTCATGGTGGTTATCACCGACTCCGGCCGGGTGGATCAGCGCATCGTGGAACTCGGCGACGTGATCGATGAACATCAGCTGACTCAACTGCGTGACACCCTCGGCCAAGCGCTCGTCGGCAAGAGACTTTCGGCGGCCTCCATCGCGGTCGCTGACCTCGCCGGAGGGCTGCACGGCGGAGACCGCCTGGGTGACGCCTTGGGCCGCTCGGCGACGGTGTTGCTGGAATCGCTGGTGGACCACACCGAGGAGCGGCTGCTATTGGGCGGCACCGCCAATCTGACCCGCAATGCGGCCGATTTCGGTGGCTCGCTGCGCTCCGTTCTGGAAGCCCTGGAGGAGCAGGTCGTGGTGCTGCGGTTGCTCGCGGCCCAGCAGGAAGCCGGCAAGGTCACAGTGCGAATCGGTCATGAGACGGAGGCGGAGCAGATGGCCGGCACCTCGATGGTGTCCACCGCCTACGGGACCAGCGACACCGTTTACGGGGGCATGGGTGTGCTGGGGCCCACTCGGATGGACTATCCGGGAACTATGGCCAGCGTTGCCGCGGTTGCCATGTATATCGGCGAAGTGCTGGGTGCTCGATGATCGCGCCCCAGCTCGGGAGTTTGTGGACAACCCCGTAGGGGGCTGGCTTTTTAAGGCTTAGGAAGGGCTATTCGTGGCACGCGATTACTACGGGCTGCTTGGCGTGAACAAGGGCGCCAACGACGCCGAGATCAAACGCGCCTATCGCAAGCTGGCGCGCGAACTGCATCCCGACGTCAACCCGGACGAGGCGGCCCAGGCCAAATTCAAGGAGATCAGCGCCGCCTACGAGGTGCTGAGCGATCCGGAGAAGCGTCGCATTGTCGACTTGGGGGGCGACCCACTGGAAAGCGCCGGGGCATCGGCCGGCGGGTTCGGCAACTTCGGCGGTCTGGGCGATGTCTTCGAGGCGTTCTTCGGCGGTGGGTTCGGCGGCGGAGCGGGCGGCGGCCGCGGTCCGATCGGTCGGGTTCGGCCGGGTTCTGATTCGCTGCTGCGGATGCGCCTGGATCTCGAGGAATGCGCAATCGGGGTGACCAAGCAGGTAACCGTGGACACCGCGGTGTTGTGCGACCGGTGCCAGGGCAAGGGCACCAACGGCGATTCCGCGCCGGTTCCGTGTGACACCTGCGCCGGTCGCGGCGAGGTGCAGACGGTTCAGCGTTCGCTGCTGGGTCAGATGTTGACTTCGCGTCCGTGTCCTACCTGCCGAGGCGTCGGCGTGGTGATTCCCGACCCGTGCTATCAGTGCATGGGTGACGGCCGGGTGCGCGCCCGCCGGGACATCACGGTCAAGATCCCGGCCGGCGTCGCCGAGGGGATGCGGGTGCGGCTCGCCGCGCAGGGCGAGGTGGGGCCCGGGGGAGGACCGGCCGGCGACCTGTACGTCGAGGTCCATGAGCAGGCTCACGACATCTTCGCCCGGGAGGGTGACGACCTGCACTGCTCGGTGTCGGTCCCAATGGTCGACGCCGCCCTGGGCGTCACGGTCACCCTGGACGCCATCCTGGACGGCGCGAGCGAGATCACCATTCCTCCCGGCACCCAGCCGGGCGCGACGATCACGCTGCGAGGCCGCGGGATGCCCCATCTGCGGTCCAGTGTGCGCGGGGATCTGCATGTTCACGTCGACGTGGTGGTACCGACTCGGCTGGACAACCACGACACCGAACTGTTGCGCGAGCTGAAGGGCCGCCGTGCTCGCGACGTGGCGGAGGTCCGCTCGACGCACGCCGCCAGCGGGGGGCTGTTCAGCCGGCTGCGCGAAACCTTTACCGGGCGCTAGACGCAGTACTTCCCGTGTCGCGGGCCTGCTGATGGTTGCCACGCTGTTCTACATCGACGAACTGCCCGATATCGGCGCAGTGGCGGTGGTGGCCGGCGACGAAGGTTTCCACGCCGCCACCGTGCGGCGGATCCGCCCGGGCGAGCACCTCGTGCTCGGCGACGGCGCCGGCGGGCTGGCCCGCTGTCAGGTGGAGCACGCGGGACGGGACGGCCTTGGCGCCCGCGTGCTGGAACGCTGGACCGTCGCATCCAGCTGCCCGCCGGTGACCGTGGTGCAGGCGCTGCCCAAGTCCGAGCGCTCAGAACTTGCCGTCGAATTGGCCACCGAGGCCGGCGCCGACGCATTCCTGGCCTGGCAGGCGGCGCGTTGTGTCGCCACCTGGGAGGGTGCGCGGATGGACAAGGGCCTGCGCCGGTGGCGAGCGGTCGCGCGCTCGGCAGCGCGGCAATCGCGGCGGGCGCATATCCCGCCGGTCGACGGAGTGATGTCCACCAAAGCATTGACCGCGCGCGTGCGTGCCGAGGTCGCCGCCGGCGCTACGGTGCTGGCATTGCATGAGTCCGCAATCGATCGGCTAGCCGATGTGGCCCTGGCTCAAGCGAACTCGGTGATGCTTGTGGTCGGACCGGAGGGTGGCATCACCCCAGACGAGATCACTGCATTGACCGACGCGGGC
>JAVROZ010000587.1:0-4265 GCA_032162485.1 Mycobacterium sp. | reverse complement strand
CAGGCCGTCCGGGTCCACCACCACGTGACCGACGTGACCGGCGTTGCCGGTGCGGCCGTCGTAGGGAGCGCCGTCGAGCACCAATCCCCCACCCACGCCGGTGGAAACCACCATGCCCAACAGAAACCCTGAGCCCCGTCCGGCGCCGCGCCAGTGCTCGCCGAGCGCCATGCAGACGCCGTCGCCACCGAGCCGAACCGGCACGCCGGGCGAACCCGCAATCACCGCCGCAACCCGGTCCCGCAGCGGGAATCGGCGCCAGGCCGGGATGTTGATCGGGCTGACAGTGCCGGCGGCTACGTCGACGGGTCCGGCCGAGGCGATGCCCACGCCGGCAACCGGCGCCCCGGCCACGCGCAACGCGTCGGCGATCAGTGCGGCGACCGCGGCCCAAACCTGTTCGGCGCCAACGCCGGCCGGAGTGGGGCTGGTGGCGGTGTGCACCAGCGCGCCGACGGGGTCGGCGAGGCCCACGGCGATCTTGGTGCCGCCGATGTCGAGGCAGAGGGTGAGCATCAGTGTCGGTGGGTGTTGTCCGGCTGGCGGGGGTCGCCGGGATGCTCGTAGCCAGGCGCCAGCTGCACCAGCGCAGCCCGGCGGGCATCCAGCCAGACCCGGAAAGCGCGCCGGCGGGCGGCTGCCAGGAGATGCTCCGCGATGGCGTGGCGCACGTTTTTCAGCGGCGCACCGGCGACCGCGGGAACACGCCAGCCGTGGTCACCGGCGTGGGACACCGCGAACCGCAGCGGGTTGCGTTGGTGGTAGTCGGCCACGTCGTCGTCGCTGATTTCGACGTCGGCCGTGACGTCGGCGAACAGCGCACGTGCCCGCGGGTCGCCCAGCGCCGCCGCAACGACGCTGCCGATCTCCAGCCGGGCAGTCACATCGGGCAACAGGTCGTCCTCGGTCGGGGCGTCGGTGACGCGCAGGCCGCGTGCGGCTGCCTCGGCGGCCACCACCCGCTCGGTGACGACCAGCTGCGTGAGCCAGCGCCGCAGCTGCCTGCCCTCACTGGTGCCGGCGGCCGGCAGCGCGGCCGCACGTGGGCCGGTGCGCAGCCGCGCCTCGCGCGCGTCGACCTCGGCGATCGCGACCGGCGCACCCGCGACGATTGCAACGAGTTCGCTCATGCCACCGTCACTTTCACCGCCGGCGAATACAGCAGCCGACCGGCGCAGCCGACCCGGACCAGTGCCCACCATTGCCCGGGCTCCAGCCAGGCCGGCGGGGTCACGTCGAAGTCGAGGTCGACGTTGCCGTGTGCGGGCAGGTCAGCGCCGACCGCAGCCGGACCGATCCACTCCCACGTTCCCCACGGGCTGATCAGGTGCGCTTCCAGCGCAAGATCGGCACGGGCGCGGCTGCCGACCGTGACGGTCAGGCGCGTCGCCTGACCGGCGGCCACCTCGACATCGGCTGGGCCGTCGACGAGGTAGACCAGCTCGTCGGCATCCGTCCCGACCGCCACGACGGCCACGTCCTCGACCACTTGCCGCCACGCGGTGGGTATGTCCGCATCGGTGATGCGCAGTTGCGCCCTGATCGGATAGAGGCCCGCGGAAGTGTGGGCAGGGATGCCCAGGACGATGTCGGTTTCCAGATGCTCGCCGGCGCCCAGCGTGAACGGCAGCTCGACCGGAGCGACCGACCAGCCGTCCGGATAGAGCACTTCGACGGTCCCGTCCAGCACGGAGTCGGTGCAGTCGCTAGCCGCTGTGAGCCGCAACAGCACTTCGCTGAGATCGCCGCTCGTATCGGCGCTCACTCGTTGTGGATGCAGGTGGGCGACGGCCGGCAGCCCGCCCAGCGGCGCCGGACCGCGATTGTGCAGCCAATACCGCGCGTAGAGCGGCTGGGCCGGTTCGGCCTGTGGAGCCAATTCCACCGGATCGACGGAAACCTCGGGCACATCGAGGCGCGCCAGCACGGTAGCCAGCTGATAGCCGTGCAGCTTGACCGTCCGGGTGCGACGTTCGGGCTTTTCCAGCAGGTCGGCCTGCGTAGTCGCCCGGAGCTTGCCGAGATCCGACCCTATGACAACCGAAGCGGCGATGCCGGTCGATTCGACCAGTCGCAGCGCCATTTCACCAGGTGCGACCGGCTTGGTGCTGCCGGCGGCCAGCGGGTTTCCGGCTGCCTTCAGCGCACCTAGCTGCACCGAGTCCGCCGGTTCGAGATGCAGCAGCGAACCGGCCGGCGACAACGCGTCGTGCCGCCGGCGCGGGGTGATCGCCAGCAGCGGATTGGCGAACTGCGCGCTGTGCGCCGGCAGCCCGGCCCGCCGCCAATCTCCGTCGCCGCAGACCAGCGCGTAGTCGAAATGGTGTGTCCAGTGCTGCAATTGGAAGCTCGAGCCGTCGGGCGCGGCGCGGCTCGGCTCGTCGATCCAGATCCCCGACGGCCAGCCGGTGCACGACCGCATCAGCGCCGTATGCAGCGTGCCTTCGGTATCGACAGCGAAGCTCGGCACGCCGCGGTTGAGCAGCGCGACCGTGTGGTCGGCGAAGGGTTCCGATCCCGACGGCGCTTGCTGAGCGACGAGGATCTCGGCGTCACCCAGGTCGTCGACCACCGCCTTGACCGCCGCGATCAGTTTTCGGGCACTGCTGCCGTCGATGATCAGCACCGGCAGAGCCCGCGGGGCCCGCAGGTCGGCGTCGGGCACCCAGACCGCCGACAAGGGCGTCTGCGCCGGCACCCAAACCCGCGCCGTACCCGTCGCGGCCAGTTGCCGGTCCAGTTCGGCGACGTACACCGGGTCGGCGCGGGCCAACACCGCCTTGCTGAACGCGTTGCGGGTGGGCCCGCCCAGCGCGATGCGCGCGTCGGGCAGGTTGGAGTCGACGTCGAGATGGCCGTAGCGCGGATGGTCCGCGCCACTGCAGGTTGCTGTCACACCGGCGCGGACCAGCGCCACCATCAGCTCGCGCGACACTTTGTTCCAGGGACCGGACCTCGATGTCTCCGCGGGCACCACCACCTCGGCCACCGATATCGCGCGTACCGCGTCATCGGCGCCACGACCGATGCGCACGCGCGCCGCCGAGGACAAGCCGAACCAGCCATAGGCCGGGTTGTCCAGCGTCCACAAATGGTCAGCCGTGTCCACCGATCGATCCCCGTCATGCAGCAACGCGAAACCGCGCCCGACGACGGCGGCCCCGACCTCACTGACCGGCGTGGCGCCCGGCACCGGACACGGCCAGCGCAACCGCAACAATCGGTCCTCACCGGTGAAGTCGTCAATCGTGGTGCGGCAGTCCACTCGGGCCACTCCGCGCCACAGCGTCAGGGTTTGGGTGTAGCGCAGCAGGGCTCCGATGGAGCCCCGAACGACCAGTCGCTGACCAAGCGGGCCGCGATAAGCCTGCGTTGTCGCGGGCGATTCCGACGAACAGACCACGGGGCCCTTGGGCAACAGGTGCCACGGCCCCTCGCCCTGGGTCGGGTGGGACGGATATTCGTCGTAAACGGCCAGCTCGTTGCCCAACCGGCCGTCGGCGATGAGCTCGCGACCTCCCTGGCCGGATAAGGGCACCAGCGAGTCCACCGCCCCGCCGCGTTTCGGGTCCACAGTCAGCCGGTAGTGCTCGTTGGCGATTTCGGTACCTGGCGCCGGTTCCCACCCTGCCCGTTCGGCAGCGGGGACCAGCCGATAGGCGCGCCAGCCCAGCGACCGCATGTCCCGGGCCAGCCAGGTCACCGAACTTCCGTCGTGTTCGACGTGCGCGGGCACCTCGGTGCCGTCGGAATCCAACACCCGTACCCCGGCGTCCAACGGCGGGTCCACCCGCGCGGTGACAATGTCGCTGCGGTGCTGCGTCACGGGGTTCCAGACCACCACGGAGTCGCGCGCGCCCGCCACCGCATCCGACAGCAACTGCAACGAGTTGTCGCGAGCGGCACACCCCAGCTCCCATGCGTTGCGCCAGCCGGTCAGCAGATCGAGGTAGACCTGGTCGGATTCCGAACCGGTAATGGCGTCGTGGTGTGCGCCGTAAGCCAGCTGCACCCACGCCTTGGCGAACGCCGCCTGCGGGTACTCGGCGCCGGTCAACAACCCGGCGAAAACCGCGAACCGCTCGGCGTCCAGGACTGCGTTCTCGGCGGCCCGGTTGGCCTGCTTGGTGTCGATGTATGACACGTCCTTGCCGGTGTAGATCGGATTCATGTCGCGGGTCTGCGGCGACGCCACCTCCCCCCGCTCGGTCAGTTCGGCTCGCACCGCCGCGAAGAACTCCCGCGGCAGTCCGCACACAAACCGC
>JAVROZ010000586.1:0-7077 GCA_032162485.1 Mycobacterium sp. | reverse complement strand
CCAGAATCGACAACCACGACAACGCCGCGGGCCCGGAAGCCGCGCGCATCCGAGCGGAGGGGATCGGTTCGATTGTGGGGGTCCCCGTCGTTGTCAACGGCCGGGTCTGGGGCGCCGCCATCGTCGGGTCGCGGGACGCCGCGTTGATGCCGGCGGACACCGAGGCGCGCATCGGTGATTTCGCCGACCTGGTGGCTACCGCGATCGCCAATGCCGTCACTCGCGCCGAATTGCAGGACAGCCGCGACGAGTTGCGTGAGCTTGCCGAGCAGCAGGCCGCGTTGCGGCGGGTCGCGACGCTGGTGGCTCGTGGAGCCCGCCCGTCTGAGGTGTTCTCTGCGGTGGCGGTGGAATTGGCCCGCTGCCTAGGGGGGTACTACCACTCGGTTCTGTTCCGCTACGAACCCGATGCCGCGGGCGTTCTGCTCGCAGTCGGCACCGGTGACCCCAGTCACCCAGATGCCCACGAGGCGGTACCGGCGGACCCTGAGGGGTTGAATACGAGATTTCTGGGCGAGCGGTTTTCGCTCGAGGGGGACAGCGTCGCTGCGAAGGTGTTTCGCACCGGCCGGGCCGCCCGGATGGTCAGCTACGAGAATGCTCCCGGTTCCATCGCCGCGCGGTTTCGCGCTCTGGGCATCCGAACTTCGGTAGGGGCCCCGATTATCGTCGATGGCCGCTTGTGGGGCGCGGCCATCGTCGGCTCGGTGAAACCCGACCCGCTACCGGGCGACATCGAGGCGCGCGTGGCGGACTTCACTGATCTGGTGGCAACCGCGATCGCCAATGCCCAAACCCGAGCCGAGCTCGCCGTGCTCGCCGAGCAACAGGCAGCCTTGCGACGGGTGGCGACCCTGGTCGCGCGCGGGGTGCCCCCGACTGAGGTGTTCTCCGCGGTGGCGCTGGAGTTGGCCGGGGTCCTCGGTGTGAAGAATGCGTCAGTGTGGCGATACGAGACCAACGGCGCGGCTACGCTGCTTTCGGCCGTGGATGAGCCCGGCGCGAAGAAGATGCCTGTCGGCCAGCGGTTTTCGCTCGAGGGCGACAACGTCGCGGCGATGGTGTTACACACCGGCCGCCCGGTCCGGATGGACAGCCACGACCATGCCGCCGGGCCCGCCGCGGCGCAGATTCGTGAGTTGGGCCTCCGGGGCGGCGTCGGAGCTCCCATCATCGTCGACGGCCGGCTGTGGGGGGTGGCGGCCGTCGGCTCGTCGCGACCCGAGCCGTTGCCCCCCGACACCGAGGGGCGCGTCGGGGACTTTGCGGATCTGGTCGCGACGGCAATCGCGAATGCGCAGACCCACGCCGAGCTGACCGCGTCTCGGGTTCGGATTGTCACCGCCGCCGATGACGCCCGGCGCCGCATCGAACGCGATCTGCACGACGGTGCCCAGCAGCGGCTGGTCTCACTCGGCCTCGAGTTGCGTACCGCCGAGGCGTACGTGCCGCCCGAACTGCAGCCGCTGAAGAAACAGATCTCCCAACTCGTGACGAGTGTCGTGGGCGTCTCGCAGGACCTGCAGGAGCTTTCCCGCGGGATACACCCGGCGATCCTGTCCAGGGGTGGACTGGGCCCAGCGCTCAAGACGCTGGCTCGCCGCTCCACAGTCCCGGTCGAACTCGACGTCGCGGTCAACCGACGGCTGCCCGAATCTGCAGAGGTGGCCGCCTACTATGTCGTTGCTGAAGCACTCACGAACGCGGCCAAACACGCACAAGCGTCCGCCGTGAAGGTGCGCGTCCACACCGAGGCCGACAGCCTGCATCTGTCGGTCGAAGACGACGGGATCGGCGGAGCCGATGCCGCCAAGGGGTCCGGGCTCGTCGGCCTCGCAGACCGTGTCGAGGCTATCGGCGGCCAGATGACGATCTCCAGTCGCCCTGGAGACGGGACGTCCCTGCTCGTCACGATCCCCTTCGATGTCCGCTGAGTCACCCTGCTCGGGGGATAAGGCCCATGGCGATGCGCCCACGGTTGATCAGGGATGTTCAGACCCAGTGTGCGTGTTGCTTGCGCTACTCGGGCCACGCTGAGTTCTTGATGACATCGGCGAAGTCGATGCGATGAAAATTGGGTACGAAGTGCTCAAGGGCGTCAGCGTTCACGGTCCCAAAGGTGCTGTCCGGCCGCCCTCGGGATCCGTCGGTGAATGCCTGCGGCGTCCGTCGTCGTGGCTGCGGGTTGTGTGTCAGTCATTGTCGTGTCTTTCGGTGCTGAGTGAAACAATCTGTACGCCAGACGGACTGGCGTCCGGGACTTAGCTGAAGAGGTGCCGGGGCGAAAACATCGTCTTCGTCGGGCACGTCAGTTCATTGCTGAGCACGGTCAGTCCTCGTCGAGGTCCGGCACCGTCAGCAAGCCGCGGTCCAGGGCGATGGCGATCCACATAACTAGTCGGTCGAGGAGCCTGTTCATTTAGGGTTCCTTTCATCGGAGTGATTGCGCGCGATGACTTTCCCGGTGGTGTCGCCGCACGACTTGTCTTGCACGACCACCCATTCCGCGACGCAGCACCGGTGTTTTTACAAGCCGTAGCAGCGCCTCCGCCATCCCGGACACGTCCCCGGGCTGGTAGACCAGCCCGACGATGCCGGGTACAACCAGCTGCACAGTTGCCGGGTCAGCCGGGGCGACCACCGGCCTTCCCGCAGCCAACACGTCCAGCAGCGTGGCGATCCCCGACGAACTGCCGAGCACAACGAGATCTGCGGCAGCGACCAGGTCCGACCATCGGTAGTCGCAGGAATCGCTGGCCACGTGCACACTGCTGGCGAAACCCTCCGCGGCGGTCCGCCTCAGCACAATGGTGCGCTGCGCGCCGGTACCAAGCAGGACGAGCTGCACCTCGCAGTGTCGTCGCACAGTGACGAATGCCGCGGCCAGCTGTTGGGCGTGCACACGATCGTCGAACGGGCCTGTCGCGACGATGGTCGGGAGACCGGTGAGGCCGAGCAACGACCGGGCGTCCACTGGGTCTAGCGGCGTGCGCGGTCGCTGCTTGATCGCCGTTACTGGACGGCTGCGGTCCGCGACGCGCGCGGCGCGGTCGGCGTCCTCTGGAATATCAGGATGCAACGTCTCGGGATTGGGGTAATGGTTCACCGGCCTGCCTCCTTGTGTTTGGTCGAAATCGATGGCGCAGGTGCCACGACGATGACATGACGCCCCTCACGGAGCCAGCGTGACGATGCCGGGTCCATCGTTTTGTCCGCCGCCACTATTGGCACCACCACCGGTGCCACCTCCGCCACCACCGGAGCCTTGCGGGGGACCGACGACGGGGGGAGCCTGCTTAGGTGCAGCAGGGGGAGCCACTGCCCTGGGCGGGATCATCTGCTGAGCATCCGGCACGTCTGGTAGCACCGGAGCCGGGGCATTAGCCCCAGCCAGGATCACTCGGTAGTGCCCATTGGATCCCGCCTGGCCTGCGAAGCCTGGGCAGTAAGTCATTGTTGCTGCTCTGACGAAACGAACAGCGGTACGTTGTAGACGGTCAGGGTCGGCACCGGGGGTGACGCTGTTGGCGAAGTCAACGAATGCGCCTTCAGCATCCTGGACCGACATCCCGCCGTTGAGGTCATCACAGACCTCGTGAGCCGTCTTCGCGAGACCGTTTAGGCCCGAGATAGCAGGGATGCCTTGTGCGGCCAGCGCTGCTCCAAACTGGTCGGCACTTGCGTCGGCACTGGCTGTAGGAGCCACCGACAAAGCGGCGCTAAAGGCGATACAGCCCCCGATTAGCGTCTGGGTGATCGTTCTCATCGGGGTGGCTCCTTTCGCCATTCGTAACTCAGTACGACGCCTGGTTACGCGGTTACACGCTCCCGCGTGCCGCTCACGCGCATGGCCGCGTCAGCGCCCGGACTACCTGATTCGGTGCCGCAATAACCATGACTTAAAGAATTACGTTCTGGGGTGGCGATGTCGTCAGTGCTGACGGCCATTTAGGGCTGCCGCTAACACCACTCCGGATATGCCTGCCAGCTGTAATCGATCCGATCCTCGGAGCAGAGGTGTCATCGCCCCAGTCCCTCAGCAATGGTGGGTGGCGGCGTCGGCTCAACGTGCTCAGCTGTCACCGGCAGTGGCATCGGTATTATCTAATTCCGTTGTGCACAGCATGATGCGACGGCGGCACACCTTAGGCCCGGTTTGAGATCGGCGACGTGCCGGGACCGTCGGTAAGCAACTCGTGGTCGTCAGAAATCGGGCCGCCGCCCGCCGACGAGATCGCGTATCGCGTCAGGCGTCAGAGCGAACTTGGCGAGGAATCCGATGGCGGGGCTGGTCGCGATCATGTCGACGAAGTCCTGCTCGGCGTGGGTGGAGATCAGTATCACCGGTGAAGGTGCCGGCAACCCGGATTGGTGGAGTTGCTCAGCGAGTTCGAACCCGTTCTCGCTACCGAGGTTAACGTCGACCAGCGTCACGTCCGGTCGCTGCTCCTCGAAGCATCGAAGAGCCTCGGCGCCCGTCGATGCCACGCCGACGACCGTGATGCCGCCGTGCTCGAGCAGATGGCGCGCGGCCTCGACGAAATCCGCGCTGTCATCAACGATTAGGCAGCGCATTGTGTACTTCTCATACCCATGAGGTCAGCCTCGCAGTGGGGGGACTGGTCGGCATCCCCGCTAGCCGTAAGTCCGCGGTAAACGGCGCGCGCGCTCCCTGCTGCGGTGCTGAGAACCGCAGCTAGCAGGGTATTTGCAGATGGCCAGTAGCCATAGATTCCAGCTAGCGGGCAGACGCCAATTGGGGTCAGCGGTGGCGACAGGGGTTCGCCGGTGCGTGATCGTGGTTCATAGCCAACCCGGTAGTACGACTGTGCTCGAGCGAATTGGAGAGCGAATTGAAGACCACGACTTTGGGGCAGACGGGGCTCCACGTTTCCCGCATCGCCTTCGGTACCTGGCAGCTCGGTGGGGAATGGGGTCATTTCGATGAAGACGGCGCGATCACCGCGATCCGTCGTGCCCGCGAATTGGGCGTCAACTTCTTCGACACGGCGCAGGCCTACGGTTTCGGCGCGTCCGAGCACATCCTCGGCAAGGCGTTGCGCGACGAGCTCGCACGCGAGCGCGACGAGCTCGTGATCGCCACCAAAGGCGGTCTGCGCCAAACTGATTCCGGTCTGGTCCGCGACGCGAGCCCCGAGTGGCTGCGGCGCGGCGTGGACGCCAGCCTGACGGCGTTGGGCATCGACCACATCGACCTGTACCAAGTACATTGGCCCGACTCGACCGTGCCGGCGGCCGAGACGGCGGGCGCGCTGCGCGAACTGATCGCCGACGGCAAGATCAGCCACGTCGGGGTGTCCAACTACAACGCCGCGCAGATGGCGGAGTTCTCCGCGACACTTCCGGTTGAGACGTTGCAGCCGCCGTACCACCTGTTCCGTCGCGAGATCGAGGACGAGGTTCTGCCTTACTGCCGCACACACAATATCGGTCTGCTGGCGTATGGGCCGCTGGCCCACGGGCTGCTGACCGGAACGCTGAGCGCGCACACCACGTTCGCCGATGATGATTGGCGCAGTACGAGTGGGGTATTCAGCGGCGATACCCTCCGGCGCAATCTGGCGACGGTGCGCGCCTTGGCGATCTTCGCCGGGGAACTCGGCATTACCGTCAGCCAGTTGGCCATTGCCTGGACGCTGGCCAACCCCGCCGTGCACGTCGCCATCGTCGGCGCCCGGCAAGCGGGCCATGTCCAAGACAGTCTCGCCGCCGCCGGCGTGTCGCTGAGCGACGCCGACCTCGACGAGATCGACAAGATCATGAGTTCCGCCACGCCGGTGGCCGGGCCGTCTCCGGAGGGAATGTGATGACCGACCACGTGCGACATGTCGCCGTATTGGGGACCGGGACGATGGGTGCCCCGTTGGCGCGCAACCTGTTGCGCGCGGGCTTCGGCGTTCGAGTGTGGAACCGCACCATGGCCAAGGCAGCTGCGTTGGCCGCCGACGGGGCGCGTCCGGCTGCCGACCCTGCAGAAGCGGCGGCCGATGTCGACGTGCTGATCACGATGCTTACCGATGGAGCCGCCGTCGAAGGCGCAATGACCGGGCCCGACGGCGCGCTGTCGATGCTTCGTTCGGGTGCAATATGGATTCAGATGAGCACGGTCGGGGTCGAATGGACCGACCGGCTGGCTGATTTCGCGGACCTGCACGGCGTCACATTCGTCGACGCCCCGGTATCCGGCAGTTCCGAGCCGGCCGACAGGGGCGAACTCGAAATCCTCGCAGGGGGCGCGGGCCAGGCGCGGCCGCGCATAGAGCCGATCTTCGATGTCCTCGGACGGCGCACAGTGTGGCTGGATCGGGTTGGAGACGGCAGCCGGCTCAAGCTCGCCCTCAACAACTGGTTGGTCGTACTCGTCGAAGCGATGTCTGAAACACTCACCTTCAGCGAAGCGCTCGGCCTGGAGCCGCACGTGTTCCTCGAGACCATCGCCGGCGGGCCGTTAGCGTCGGCGTACGCGATGACGAAGGGCGCCGCAATGCTCGACGAGAACTTCGTCCCGGGCTTCCCGCTCCGGCATGCGGTGAAGGACGCCGAGCTTGCCATGAGCGCCGCCAATCGGCATGGGACGGAACTCACGCTCACCGATGCGTTGCTGCCGCACTGGCGTGAAGCCGTCGTCGAAGGCCACGGCGACGAAGACGTCGCCGCGGCCGTTATCCAGTCCGCCGGGGCCTCCCCGTCGCGCGGCACGAGCCTGACTTCGATCGCCACCTGACGATTTCCGAAGACGCTGCATCGCGAGTCGCTAAGAACGCCAATACTTCGGAGCAGCTGGCGACGGTGTTGACGATGATCACCGGCTACTCGCGGGGCTCGGCGACGCTGATCGCGACGCGGTCATCATCGCCGGCGTCGCGCTTGTGTCAGCCCACCAAGCTCGGAATGTGAACCATCCACCAGCCGCCGTTGCGCATGAAGTCGACCTCGAAGCTGGACATCGGCCCCTCCCGTCTGACTGACGCGCTGCCGTTAGAGATGGCAGCGCGTCAGTAAGCGATATGCGTTTGTTAGTTACGACCAGCGGTGTGTTTCAGCTGCGTCATGGCC